>DASZJS010000265.1:0-9290 GCA_035947935.1 Gemmata sp.
CAATAAATTCCTCTGCAACATATCATTGTAATGGGCACTCCACCAACTCAGTTGTTCTGCCACTCCCTCTTCTAAACCAATTCGTTTCATATTCCTCGTCCATCATCACCTACTCACCTCAATCGTACTCTCGCACGTTCATTCATGAACTCAGCCCGAAGGGTGCAACGGAATACCGTTCCGTTGCTCCATTCGGGCTGTGCGAAAGCTTCAACCACTCATTCGCCTTCTTCTCCCCCTCTACGCCTTGATGATATCCTTCACGCTCGCGCCGCTGGGGATCATTGGCAACACATGCTCTTGATGGGGGACGTGGACGTTCAACACGAATGGTCCCGGGGCTTCGATCATCTCGATGATCGCCGCGTCGAGGTCGCCCTTGTCGATAATGCTCCTGGCCTTCACGCCAAACCCCTCCGCGATCTTTACGAAGTCGGGGTACGGTGCATGATCCTCACCCGCTCCCAGATACGTGTGGCCGCGGTTCGACCCAAAGAACCGATCCTCCCACTGCACCACCATTCCGAGGTGCTGGTTGTTCAGCAACAACACCTTGGCCGGGATCTTCTCGGTGTAGGCCGTGGCGAGTTCCTGCACGTTCATCAGGAAACTCCCATCGCCATCGATGTCGATCACCAGATTATCCGGGAACGCGACCTTCGCTCCCAGCGCGCTCGGTAACCCAAAGCCCATCGTTCCCAGACCGCCACTGGTGATCCACCTCCGCGGCTTGTTGAAGTGGAAGTATTGGGCCGCCCACATCTGGTGCTGACCAACGCCCGTGGTGATGATCGTCTTGTCCAACTGTTTGCGATCGCGGAGGATCTCCCACAATCGGTGGATGGCATACTGCGGCAAGATGGCGGTATCGGTGTCGTGGAACTTCAGCGGTTCGGTTTCCCGCCAGTGGTCGATTTGCCGCCACCAGTCGGGATAGCGACCGCCGCCGGTCAGGTCGGCGTTGCGGTCTTCCCGTAGCATCGCATTCAGTTCGCCCAGGGCTTGCTTCAGATCTCCATGAACGGGGATGTGAGCAAACTTGTTCTTGTGAATCTCACTCTTGTCGATATCGATGTGAACGATCTTGCCGTGCTTGGCAAACTCGGCAAGTTTGCCGGTCACACGGTCATCGAACCGGACGCCGAACGCCAGTAATAGGTCAGCATCGTTGACGGCATAGTTCGAGTAGACCGTCCCGTGCATGCCCAGCATTTGCAGACAGAGGTAGTGGTCGGATGGGAAGTTTCCGAGTCCGTGGACCGTCAGGCCGACCGGAATGCCGGTGAGTTCCGCGAATTGCCGCAGTTCTTCGGCCGCCCCGCTGTGAGTAACGCCGCCACCGGCGTAGATGAACGGCTTTTTGCTGGCCCGGATCGCAGCAACCACTGGTTCCAACTCGGGTCGATGGACCTTTCGCGATGGCCGGTAGCCGGGCAGATCCATCGGTGGATCCCACACGGGCACCACTTTCCGAGTTTGCACATCCTTCGGCAGATCGATGATGATCGGGCCAGGACGGCCAGTGGTGGCGATGTAGAACGCCTCTTTAACCACCCGGGCGATGTCTTCCGTGCGGGTGACGAGGTAGTGGTGCTTGGTGATGCCGCGGCAGACTTCAATGATCGGAGTTTCCTGGAAGGCATCGTTTCCGAGAACGGTGGTACTCACCTGGCCCGTGATGGCGATGATCGGAATGGAGTCCATCTTGGCATCGGCAAGGCAGGTGACAAAGTTGGTTGCACCGGGTCCGCTGGTGGAAACGCAAACGCTGGCTTTGCCGGTTGTGCGACTGTAGCCGTGGGCCATAAACCCGCCGCCCTGTTCGTGGCGGGGAAGGATTGTGCGAAGTCGGCCGGCTACTTTGGTGAGCGATTGGTGAATCGGCATGCTGGCCCCGCCCGGGTAGGCGAAGACATTATCGACGCCCTGCCGAATGAGGCTGGCGACGAGGATATCGGCACCGTTCATTGGAGTGGCGGTGTCGGCTGTGGTGGTGTTCGATTCACCCATAACAGTGAAATCCTTTATGTTGCCCTGCTGGGAGAGAGAAATCGTGCAAGTGCGCACGATTCCTTATCTTAGTGCGTTGAGAGCCGAGCGGAAGGTATGATGGATGAAGTTTTGGGGATGTGATGGCCCCCAACCCCCCGGAGCGCCCTCACCCCCCAACCCCCTCTCCCCCGGGGGAGAGGGGGCTTTGATTTGCTCCCCCTCTCCACGGGGAGAGGGGGTTGGGGGGTGAGGGCCAAGAATGCTACACAACACCGCTCGCCTGTCGTATACCCGAACACCATGCACGATTTCGCGACCGCGCGCCGGGATTCCCTGGTTCGCTATCTCCGCAAACACACTTCCGGGGAGGTTCGGTTCGATGACACATCCCGACACCTCTACGCAACCGATGCCAGCCATTACCTGATCCGCCCACTCGGCGTGGCAATCCCGAAGACGCCCGATGACCTGATCGCCGCGGTTCAGATCGCCGCGGATCTCGGGATTCCCATTACCGCTCGGGGAGGCGGCACGAGCCTTTCCGGCCAGTCCATCGGACCCGGTCTGGTCATCGACTGCTCGAAGTACTTGAACGCGATTGGGGAAGTGGATGTGACCGGCCGTCGGGTCCGCATCCAGCCCGGCGTTGTCCTCGATCAACTGAACCAGGAACTGACCCGATTCGGATTGATATTCGGCCCCGATGTGGCAACTGCAAGCCGGGCCACGCTCGGAGGGATGATCGGAAACAACTCGGCTGGTGCCCGGTCGGTCGTGTACGGTCAAACGGTCGATCACGTCCGCTCGCTCAAGGCGATCCTGTCGGATGGAAGCTGCGCCGAGTTCCACGGGCTGACTCCCGCGGAATACGAGGGGAAGTTGGAACTCCGGACCCGCGAGGGTGAAGCCTACCGGACTGCCGAAACAACCGTCCGGGAGAACGCGGCCGAAATCGCCAGGCGAACCCCGAAGATTCTCCGCAAAGTGAGCGGCTACAACCTCGCGGGGCTTTTGGAACGTGGGGCGTGGAACGCGGAACGTGGAACGGACGCCAAGCAACAGTCGTTGGTTCCTCTTCTCGTAGGCTCCGAAGGCACCCTCGTTGTGATCGCGGAGGCCGAACTCGCCCTCGTTCCGCGCCCCAAACATCGCGGCCTCCTGGTTCCGCAGTTCGACTCACTCAGTGCTGCTCTCGATGCTCTGGAGACGTGTCTGGAGTTCAGCCCTTCGGCGGTCGAACTGATGGACAAGATGCTGATCGACCTTGCCCGGCAACAGCGGTCGCTCAAGGATACGATGGCTGTGGTGCGCGGTCGACCGGAAGCCCTTTTGATGGTCGAGTTCAGTTCCGATGACGCGGCCGATGTCTCGTTCCGCGCCCACGAGTTGCAACGACGGCTTGGCCCCGCTGCTGGACTTCTCGCATCGGTTCCTGCTTTGGAACCCGGCATTCGCGATCCCCTCTGGGCGCTGCGGCGATCGGCCGTCCCACTGTTGTGGGGAATGCCCGGCGATCGCAAACCGATCACGTTCGTGGAAGACTGCGCGGTGGCTCCGGAGCGATTACCGGAGTTTGCCGCGCGATTCCGGGAGGTGCTGCAACGGCATGGCACCGATGGTGCCTTCTACGGACACGCTTCGGTTGGGTGTCTGCATATTCGCCCGGTCCTGAATCCACACGATCCGAACGATGTCGTCACGATGCGGCGAATCATGGAGGAGGTGACCGATCTCGTTCTGGGGTTCAACGGCAGTCTCAGCGGCGAACATGGCGATGGATTGGTGCGGAGCGAGTGGAACCGAAAAATGTTCGGCCCCGTCATGTACGAGGCATTTCGGCGGGTCAAGCGGGGATTTGACCCGGAGAATCTGTTGAACCCGGGGAAGGTTGTCGATGCACCCGCGATGGAAGAGAACTGGCGAATTCCGCCTGGCCGGGTTCCTCCGGACCCGCCAACAGTTCTCGATTTCTCGAAACAGGGCGGATTCTTTCGCAGCGCGGAAGTGTGCAACGGCTCGGGTGTGTGCCGGAAAACTCAGGGCGGAGCAATGTGCCCTTCTTACCGGGCCACCAAGGACGAACGGGACACCACGCGGGCAAGGGCCAATGCCCTCCGAATCGCCCTCGATAGCGTCCCTCATCCCTCATCCCTGGCCCCAGCGGATGCCACACACGAAGGACCAAGGACCAAAAACGAAAACACTCCGTTAGCCCAACGCTGGTTGCACGAGGTCATGGACCTGTGTTTGTCGTGCAAGGCATGCAAGAGCGAATGCCCCGCGAATGTCGATGTGGCCAAGTTGAAAGCGGAGTTCCTCCAGGCGTTCTATGCGCGACGGCCCCGACCGCTCGGCCATCTGTTGGTGAAGAACATTCACCGCCTCAGCCCACTGGCTGCACCACTGGCCAGCGTGAACAACTGGCTGGCCCGCCGACCGTGGATTCGCCGCGTATTGGAAAGCGTGGCGGGAATCGATCATCGCCGCAGTTTGCCGGAACTGCATCGCGATCACTTCCGGAAATGGTTCGCGAAACGGAAGAAAACGCTACCCACCAGCGGTTCGCGTTCGGTTGTTCTCCTCGACGATTGCTTCACCACGTTTCAGGAGCCGCAAATTGGTCGTGCAGCGATCACGCTCTTGGAACGAGCGGGATACACAGTCGAACTGGCCGGTGTTTGCTGTGGCCGGGCGATGATCTCGAAGGGATTTCTGACCGATGCCCGGCAACTGGCCCAGGAAGGGATCGCGAAGCTCGATCGTTATGCCATCGCTGGCGTTCCGATTCTCGGGTTGGAGCCGAGTTGTATCCTCACCCTTGCGGATGAGTGGCCGGAACTGGTACCCGGAAGTGCTGCGAAGCGGGTAGCCGCGGCGGCAGAAATGGCCGATGCCTGGTTCGCCCGACAGGCTCGCGCCACCAGTATGTCGCTGGAGTTGTCTTCGCGGTTGGGGAAAGTCCTGTTTCACGGTCACTGCCACCAGAAGGCACTGGTTGGAACAAAGGGATCGGTGGATGCTCTGAAATTAATTCCGACGCTGGATGTTACCGTGCTGGATGCCGGCTGCTGTGGAATGGCGGGTGCGTTTGGGTACGAGAAGGAACACTACGATCTGAGCGTTCAAATCGCTAACCTTGCTTTGATTCCGGCAGTGGTTGCTGAACCCCAGGCGCTGGTAGTCGCGACCGGAACGTCCTGCCGTCACCAGATCCGCGATCTCACTGGCCGAACGGCTCTTCATCCCCTTGAGGTACTGGCGGGAGATGCTGTTGGAGAGGTGTGAGAGAACGTGACAAGGTTGTGTGAGTCTCGTGTAGGACTCGGGTCTCTGACGCTCCCGTCTCGCTTAAAACCTTTGCCTATGAGCGTTTTAGGCGAGTCACCCCACTTTGAACCCTGCCCCTTTTCTGCTCCCAAGCTGAATATTCCTGTGGGACAGGAAATTCTCACCCATCGCGTCTAAACCCAATCCGCGATTTTTGCTGTCCATTGACAAACCTCTTCCGCAATCTCGATTATAGGGCTTAGTGAAGAGAGCGTGAAATCGCTGCGTCCGACGGACGAATGTGGCAATTTTCCCCGGGAAGAGTTGTTGTTCTGATTCCGAGAGGTTTAAGCCAAAAAAATGCCAAACTCAGTTTTACTCCGGCAGGAAAAAGCCCCCTCGGGCTGATTTGTTGCGGCCGCTTAAGTGACCAATGCCCAAATGTCTGAATTGCAGCGACTGGACATCACTACGCTTGACATGCGAACAATGACCCAGTGGAAATTTTCCCCTGAAGGGACCGCAAGATGTTGACGGGCCAATCATGATACCGCGTTTGTTCGATCGCAGTATTGGCGGATCGAACGCATCCGACACCTTGGCGACCGTCGGTAGAATACTTCAGTCTTCGACGGAGTATGCGATCGTTGCCGCGGATCTCAATGGAGGCATCACCCTCTGGAATGAGGGTGCCCGGAGGTTGTACGGATATGAACCCGAGGAAGTACTCGGGCTGACCACGTGGGACAGCCTCTTTTCACCCGAAGATATTGCAACGGGCAGACCGGGCAAAATACGGGCGATGACGCTCCAGGAAAGTAAGTGGCAGGGGCAGGTCGTACAGGTCGGTAAGGATGATCGCCGATTTACCGCCCAGGTGACCATCACACCTTGGCGCGGCGACGATGACACTCCCGCCGGCTTCTTGGCGATCGCCAAGGATCTCGTCAAGGAAATCCAGACGGCTCAAGCCGAACAGAGATTCCGGGGGTTGCTCGAATCTGCTCCCGATGCAATGGTGATTGTGGATGAACGGGGACGAATTGCGCTGGTGAACACCCAAACCGAGAAGATGTTCGGCTACTCGCGCGAGGAACTGCTAGGGCAGTCGATTGAGATTCTGGTGCCGGAGCGATTGCGCGAGAACCATCCCGCTCACCGCAACGGCTATTTTCGCGAACCGCGCGTTCGCCCGATGGGCGAAGGCCGCGAACTCTACGGGCTGCGGAAAGATGGAAGTGAATTCCCGGTCGAGATCAGTCTCAGCCCCCTGGAAACGGAAGAGGGGGTTCTCGTCAGCAGTTCCATCCGGGACATCACGGAGCGGAAACGCTTCCAGCGGACGTTGCAGGAAAAGAATCTCGAACTGGAGAAAGCCAGCCGGGCCAAGGACCGATTCCTGGCCACCATGAGCCACGAACTGCGCACCCCCCTGAACGCCATCATTGGATTCACCGGCACCTTGCTGATGAAGTTGCCCGGGCCACTCACGTCCGACCAGGAGAAGCAACTCCGCACGGTCCAGACCAGCGCCCGCCACCTGCTTTCGCTCATCAACGATCTGCTCGATCTGGCCAAGATCGAATCCGGCAAGGTCGAACTCAACTCCGAACCCATCGTTTGTCAGGTGGTGCTTCAGGGCGCGGTCACCGCCCTTCGTCCGCTGGCAGAGGCCAAGGGACTCCGCTTCGAGACGCGCGTACCGCCCCAAGATGTCATCGTCCGATCCGACCGCCGCGTCTTGAGTCAGATTCTCCTCAACCTCGCTAACAACGCAATCAAGTTCACAGAAACAGGTGAAGTGAGCATCGAACTCGTGCGTACCGAGGCAAACGGCCGGAAGCAAACGGAGTTTCGTGTGTCCGACTCCGGCATGGGCATCCGGGCTGAAGATCAGGCCAAGCTGTTTCAGGCTTTCACACAGATCGATAACGTCGGCAAACCCCGGCGCGAGGGCACTGGCCTTGGGTTGCACCTTAGCCAGAAAATGGCCGAAGTTCTCGGGGGAACGATCTCCTTCCAAAGTGAATTCGGACGCGGCAGCACGTTCTCTCTCATCCTGGTGGAGGGATAATCGTGTCTGCTCGAATCCTCGTGATTGAAGACAACCTCGCGAACCTGGAACTCATGAGCTATCTTCTGCGGGCGTTTGGTTACGAACCCCAAACCGCCGAAGACGGTGGAGAAGGGGTGGCAGCGGCCCGACGCGATCCGCCCAATCTCATCATCTGCGATGTGCAACTCCCAACGATGGATGGATACGAAGTGGTTCGCCAACTCAAGTCCGACCCCGCCCTCCGAACCATTCCGCTTGTGGCCGTCACTGCCCTTGCCATGGTGGGCGATCGCGACAAGGTTCTGGCTGCCGGATTCGATGGCTATATCACCAAGCCGATCAATCCCGAGACTTTCGTGCGGCAAATCGAAGGCTTCCTGCATCACCAGAATCGGATGTCCGTTCTGGCTACGCACGCTACCGCGCCCACGCCCGCGTCTCCACCGCGCGGTAACAACTACACCATACTGGTGGTCGATAACCTGGCAGTAAATATCGAACTCGCCCGGAGCATTCTGGAACCGAACGGTTTCAGGATCATCGCGGCCACAGGAGTCCAGGAGGGGCTTCGGGCAGCCAGACAACACCCATGCGATCTCATTCTGTCGGACGTCTGCATGGGTGAGGAGAGTGGCTTCGACTTCATCCAGGCCGTCAGGGCCGATCGCCAACTTGCGGCGATCCCATTCGTATTCATCACTTCGACGCTGACGAATGAAAAGGATCGGGTTCAGGGGCTCGCCCTCGGTGCAACGCGGTTCCTGTTCCGACCGATCGAGCCAGATACACTTCTGGCCGAAATCAAAGCCTGTTTGCGGGATGGGGGGGAAACTGGTCATGGCGACCATTCTGATAGTCGATGATCGACCGATCAACCGGGAATATCTCCTCTCTCTCCTCGCCTACGGGGGGCATCGGCTATTGGAGGGAGCGGATGGGGCCGAGGCTCTCGCGATCACTCGTCTGGAGCGGCCCGATCTGGTCATCGCCGATATCCTCATGCCGACGATGGATGGATACGAGTTCGTTCGGCAGTTGCGCACCGATCCATCCATCGCACACACCCAGGTCATTTTTTACACGGCCCACTACCACGAGCAGGAGGCCAACGCGCTCGCCAAATCGTGTGGCGTCGCTGGCGTGCTGACCAAGCCATGCGAGCCCGAAGTTGTTCTCCGCACCGTGGAAACCGTGCTCGGCGGCGCTTCCACAACTCCGGCACCGGTACCGGCAGCGACGACGTTCGACCGCGAACATCTCCGCCTGCTCACCGACAAACTCTCCGAGAAGGCAGACGAACTCAGGCGGACCAACGACCGGCTGACCGCTCTTGTTGAACTCAGCCTCCAACTCGGTTCGGAACGCGAGCCGGGGCGGTTGTTGCAGGGCTTTGCACACGCCGCACGCGAGATCATCGGAGCCCGCTACGCGATTGTTGGCATCGTCAACGACGACCAAACCCAGTTACGCCACTGTTTCGCCAGCGGTATGGATAACGCTACGATGAGCCGCCTCGGCTTGCCAAAACCAGACGAAGGTCCCCTGGGCCTCCTGCTGGCGGATGCGAAGTGCCACCGCGGACAGAATTCCAGTGGGGATCCTGTTGCCGCGGGGTTCGGGAGCCAGTTTCCACCCATCCACTCCTGGCTCGGTGCATCCGTTCAATCGCTTGCCAAAAACTACGGATGGGTTCTACTCATCGATAAGGTTGGGGCCGAAGCATTCCGGGATGACGATGAGCGACTCACAGGCATACTTGCGGCTCAGGTGGGGCGGATTTACGAGAACGGCAACCTGTATAACGAGGTGCTGCGCCAATCGGGGGAATTGAGTCAGAAGGTGACCAAACTCGGTCGCGTGGAGAAACGATTCCGGGCACTCATTGAGTCGGCTCCCGATGCCATGATTATCGTCGATGGGCAGGGCATCATTACTATCGCCAATGAGCGGACGGAGAAGCTTTTCGGCTACCCCC
>DASZJS010000266.1:0-5417 GCA_035947935.1 Gemmata sp.
GTGGTGGGTCTCGTGTTGCATGGATCGCCTCCGTGAGTGATGCCCTCTGTGTTTGAGTGAGTTTGGAACGATGTCGGAGGTTCGGACAGGATCGAGCCATCGTTGGGCTGTGGCAACTCTGCCAAGATGCTTTTCGGTGGGAACATCACGCTCTACGCATCGCTTTGTGAAAAAGCGAGGGCAGATGCTTTCCATCTGATGATGGAGCATGCACTGGAGATGGGAGCAAATGCGATCATCTGTGCTCGCTACGATGCCAATGAGGTCACGGCGGGGGTCACAGAGGTTCTGGCATACGGGACGGCGGTCGTTGTCGAATCGGGTCAGTAGACCCTCGTTTGTGTTCGTTTATCGTAGGGAAGTTCAAGCGCTGTCGTACAAGCGCAGGTGTAGATGTGGTCTGCCGTGATGGAAGAGAGATAATTGTGGAAGTGGTCGAGATAGAGGGGCAAAGTGGTAATGAGCAGCGAAAACGGAATGTTTCTGGTGTTTAAGAACGCGCTGTGCCAACGCTTGTAATGTTGGTGGTCATCGATCCACGCTCCGCCGAAGATGGTGTATGGAATTTCGGGAAAGAAGTGGTCGAAACGCTCGCCACTCGGTTGCTCGGCCATCGCGATGTGAATACTTCGGCAGATGATCCCCTCCTGAGTGATGCGACGGTCGGGATAACGCCCGCCGGAAAGAGGAGGGTAAACGGTGTAGCCATGTGCGGCAGCGAAGTTCGCCAGCGGGGCATCTATCGCGAAGAGATGCTCGCCGAGTCGTTCATAGTCTTCTTGTGTGTTCAGTGGCATGGTCACAGGGTGAGGATCGCCTATCACTGCTTGTACGGCATCAAAATTGGTGGCGGTTCGACGCCTTTGATCAGGTCGCCGTGACCTTCGGCAATCGCGGCTCCGAGTTCTGTCAGGTCACGGAGGTCGCGATCCGAAACCCTGGCTCCAGTGAGGCTACGAGTCAGGTGACGGCATAACCCATCACCTGCCTTCCGGATCAATTCGTTTTCCTGGCGGCCCGAGTAGAGGCTCGTGCAAAGCATCAGCACAAACGATTGCACTCGCGATGAGAGTTCCGACATGCGGCATTGTCGGTCGGCCAGTTTCAATTGATGCTTTCGCATTGTCCCCGAAATCTCGCGAGCCATCTTGCGGAGGTTAGCGGTGGCAAACTCGGCATGAGCGCGATGTTCGCGAGGCAGTGATGGCAATTCTGGTCTGCTTGGCCAACGGAGCGTTTGCCCTGCATACCACTTCGAGTACTCCCAAAGTGGAGCCTTCAGTTTCCAGAGGTGGGCCGGGTTGAGCATGTTCGGCTTGCGGAGTCCGGCCGCTTGCATCGTTTTTCCAATCGGCTCGAAGAATCGGCGGCCGTGTTGCTTCACCAGCGATTTGAAGAGCGCCATCCCGAGCATCTCGCCTTCACCCTCGTAAATGCACGGGGCGAGAAACTCGTGGACGTTGTCGCCGAACAGGTGGCCGTGCAGGAATGCCCGTCCCCCGTGCGTCTTCATGTGTAATTCAACTGCTGCCTCTTTCTGGGCCTCGCTGCCAAAGATCTTTGCGACAATGCACTCCATTTCACCACGATAGCCGCGATCCAGAAGCCCAGCGCACCATTCCACCAGTGCATCACACCCAACGATCAATCCAGCAAGATGGCCAAGCCGACGCCGTACCAGTTCCCGCTTGGCGATTGGCTCACCATACGTGACGCGGAATTTCGCCCACGGGATCATGTCGGCCATCATCAGCCGCATCGTTCCCGCAGCGTTCGCGCACAGCGCTACCCGGCCGCGGTTCAGACCGTGGTATGCTACGGTCAGCCCATCGCCGTCCACGGGGTCGAGTCGATTGGCAACCGGAACCCTGAAGCCATCGAACAGGATGCCGTGGTTATGGCAATGCTTGAGAGCATATAGCCCGTAATTCTTTAGCCGAAACTCGGGAGTTTCGGTGTCCGGCAGATCAACGACGAGGACAGCCGGCTTACCTTCAATGAGACAGACGAGGCCTATTGTCCGACCGGGAACGACATTCGTAATGAATAGCTTCTCGCCGGTGACGATGTACTCATCTCCGTCTCGAACAGCAGTCGTCCGTAGAGCTGTAAGGTCCGACCCGGCACCGGGCTCGGTCAAGGCAAACGCGGAGAGCCTCCGACCGCTTGCGAGTTCGGGGAGCCATCGCCGCTTTTGAGCTTCGGTACCGAAGGTTTGCACTGGATCGACAGCACCGATACATCCATGAACTGAGGCGAGTCCGGCAATCGTTGGGTCAATAGTCGCCATCTGGGTTAAGAAAGGGGCAAACCGTGAAAACGGTGCGCCACTGCCTCCATACTCTTTTCCAACCAAGAGGCCCCAATACCCCGCATTGCCCAGTTCACCCAGCACACGTTCGGTTACTTTGCCATCCTCTCCCAGTATTGTCTTGGTGTCACGATGTCTTCGGACGACGGCGAGTGAATTCTTCATCACCACATCGGCTTCAGGGGTTGCCGGTGGTGGCGGCATGGACCAGAGTTCGGCGGGAACGCTTGCATCCCACACCGCTTGGTGAACCGGGCTGGCATTCGTCCGGTACTTATCAGCAAAAAGCGTTTCGACCTGATCGTCTGCGGCATCGACTGCCCCCATCCGCCTGACTTCTTCGGCACCTTTGCCACCCATTCGCAGAGCTTCCTCTGCGAACGAGGTGGGCGGAGTTGACTTGGCCGGTTCCTTGGGCAACGCCGTCTCGGGCAAGCGCGTGTCGGTACTCATTGGCCTGTCTCCTCAATTTGGGCGTGGGCTCTGTTTCCTTGATTCCGTTCGCCGCAATCGTCATCAACCCGCAACTCCAGCCATCGATCTTTCCGATCTTGCCGCGAAGAACATTCGATGCTCAGCAGCCATTGTCTTGAGTAGCGGACACGGTTCGTATCGGTTCCCGACAGCACGGGACAACTCTTCCAATCCACTCACTAGGAGCGGAAGGTTAATGGCATCGGCAACGTGAAGCGGGCCACCGCGAAATGGTGCGAAGCCAGTTCCCATAACCATTCCTAAATCCACTGCCCAAGGTTCATGTACTACACCATCCAGGCACTTCGCGGCTTCGTTAATCATGGGGTAGACAAGGCGGCGTTGAATCTCGGTCAGTCCACTGGCGTCTGCGGAGTCTACGGGTAGAGTTTTGATCGTTGTTGGAGTCGCCCAGTGAGTCGACTTGCCTCGCTTTCCACCCGTGTAAAGGTAGAATCCGCGTCCTGACTTTAGCCCGGTCGACCCTTCGCGGGCCATCGAAGCGAGCCGTTCGGGAGTTGGCCCGGCCTCAGTACGCATCTTCCCGAGCGTCCCGGCCACATCCGCAGCAACATCAATCCCGACTTGGTCGAGTAACTCCAGTGGCCCCATTGGCATTCCAAACCGCACGGCCTCACGATCCACCACTTCGCCCGGCACACCCTCCGTTACGAGCCGAACAGCTTCATCCAGATAGGGGAACAGGATGCGGTTGACGAGAAAGCCCGGGCTGTCGGCAACAACGATTGGCACCTTCCCAAGCCGACGGACAAGTTCCGTGAGTGTGGCAATCGTGTCATCATCGGTCGCCTGACCGCGAATCACTTCCACCAAGTGCATCTTGTGAACCGGGTTGAAGAAATGCAGGCCCGCCACGCGCCCGGGATTCGCGATACCCTCACTCAGACGGCTCACCGAGAGCGCGGAAGTGTTTGATGCCAACACCGCGTTCGGTCCCAGCCTCGCAGCAAGTTGCTGGAACACATCTCGTTTCACATCCTCGCGCTCGATAACAGCCTCGATCACAAGATCGGCATCGGCAAGTGGTCCCCATTCGCTTGTTGCGGTGACATTTTTCACAACCGCATCGGCTTCAGCACGAGAAAGAACTCCCTTCGCGGCGGCATCAAAAGTAAGTGTTTCGACCTTCTGTCGCCCCGCTCCCGCGATTTGGTCGTTGATGTCCTTGAGGATGACCGGAATGCCATTGAACGCCAGAAGCTGAGCAATTCCCGCACCCATCGTTCCCGCTCCAACAACCGCGGCCTTGCGAACTTTCCGCGGTGCGTGTTCCGCTGACACCCAAGTTGAAGGCTTACGTGCCTGTTCACGCTTGAAGAACAAGTCGATCAGATTGCGGGCAACTGGCCCGAAAAGCAAACGGGGGAACTCCTCCCGTTCGGCAGCAAGTCCGGCTGCATGTCCACTCTTCAACCCGGTGGAGACCGCCCGAAGTGCAGCAGAAAGAGCCGGGTAATCCCGAACACGATTACCGAGTTTCCGCTTTGCAATTGCCACCACAATGGCACGGCCAGGAGGTGTCCCTTGAAGCAATCTGCCGACGAGCCCAGGGCTTCGTCTCTGGATCTCTCGTCCCGCCAACCGGTCATCGATGAATCGTTGAAGCTCGGTCTCGAATGTTTCCGCCCCAGTTGCCAAGTCAACCAGTCCGATGGCCGCCGCCTTCGATGCCGAGAGTGACGGACTCTCAAGGATCATGTATAGAGCCTGACGCAGTCCGACCAACTTTGGCAATCGTTGCGTGCCGCCCCATCCTGGGATCAGCCCAAGTTGAACTTCAGGGAGCCCAATCTTGGTTTGGCTATCATCCCGGGCAATACGGTGGCGGCATGCCAGAGCAAACTCAAGCCCACCACCCAGGCAAACCCCGTGAATCGCGGCGATGGTAGGGCAGGGGAGTTGTTCAATACGATCGAAGAGTTGTTGACCGATTGATTGAACGGATCGAGCTTCGTCTTCCGTTGGGATTCGCTGAATGCGTTTAACATCAGCGCCAGCAAGGAAGCCAGATGGTTTGTTACTCTTGAACACCACCGCCCGCGGCGTTTCTTGCTCCAATAACTTCACAATCTCGCTCAGTTCCTCAACGACTTCATCCGCAAAGACATTAACCGGTGAGCCTTGAACATCGAGAGTGAGTGTAACCACACCACGAGTGTCGCGATCAAAGTGAAAATGCTTGAAAGTTGCAGCCATTGTGACCCTCCTTGTGTGTCATGCTTCTCAAGAATTCAGATTATTCACCGCGGAGAACGCTGAGGGCGCAGAGAAAACCCACGAGAGAGAAAGGAATATTTCATCATGTTCTTTATCTGCGCCCTCAGCGTTCTCCGCGGTGAAACCTCTTACATCCTTTCAACTCGGCGTCGTCTCAACCCACACCGCAGCCCCTTGTCCGCCACCTACGCACAATGTAGCCAGACCGCGTTTGAGTCCTCGATCGCGGAGTGCCCGCAGCAGCGTGATAATGAGCCGTGTTCCTGTTGCTCCAACCGGGTGGCCGAGAGCAATCGCTCCACCGTTCACGTTCAACTTGGCCGGATCGAGTTCACCCACTGCGCGATCGGAATTCAATTCCCGTCGGGCAAAGTCATCTGAGGAGAACGCTTTT
>DASZJS010000267.1:0-5801 GCA_035947935.1 Gemmata sp.
GTGGTGGGCTGATTGGGTTCGACAGCATTACGGGCGGGTTTGGTTTGGGGTCTTCCGCCAGCACAAATCCGAGGCTGGTGAGCCCGAAGGCAACCGCTGCCACTAATGTCTTGAGCTTCCGTGCAAACATGGTCGTCGCCACTCCTTTTGCGAGTACAACCAGCGGCGAAGCAGTGCCGCCCCCCCGCCGGTCATGGAAATCGAATGCCGCCGCCACTGTTTACGGCTTCCCTTTGACCACATGGGCAGTCAATACCCACAGCGTCTCCGTCTTTTGGGTTTTGTCTCGTGTCGATGCGATCTTATTCACGATTGCCACTGACCCACCATCTGGAAGAACCACCTTTGTCTCCTGGGTGAGGATGTTAACGGACGGCGCAATCGTATTTGTGCCCAGTGTGACACCCTCGCCCAGATTGGCGGTTTCGCGGTCAACTCTGACTTCGACCATGCCGTTGTCCTTGCTGATCTTCGGAGTGACCTTGAAGGTCAAGTGTGAGGAAATCAGGCTCAGAGTCTGGGGAGTATAGACAGTCTTTCCATCGGTGGTGATTGGTACCAGGCTCGCTACCTCTTCGACTGGGCCAGTCGTCTGGATGGAACCGGTCTGTCCATCCACCATAGTCAGCCTTGGCGTGGCAAGAATCCGTCGGCCGGGATAAGCCTGGACCAGGGCTCCCAACATTTTCATTTCCCGGCGGCTGAGAAACGTCAATAACTCGCCCGTCTTGGGCATGGGATTATCGACTGTCAACCCACTCTCTTCACAGAATCCGGCAGGAACCTGGACCCACATTACCTCAATCACCACCTGCTGCTCGCCAGGCTTGAGAGCTTGTGCGGGCGGAATAGGTGCTAGTGGAGCTTGAACGACAACTACGCCGAGATCGGGTGCCTTCGCCGCTGGTGAAGGTGGGCTTGGTTTAGGGTCATCCGCCAGCACAAATCCGAGTCCGGTGAGCCCAAAGGCAACCGCCGCCATTAATGTTTTGAGCTTCCGTGCAAACATGGTCATCACCACTCCCTTTACGAGTAAACCGGAAGGCAATCGCTGCACTGCCGGTCAGGAAATCGAACACTATCGTCACTGTTTACGGCTTCCCCCGAACCAGATGGGCGGTCAGCACCCATAGCATCTCCGTCTTTTTGGTTCTGTCCTGTGCTGATCCGATTACATTCCCGATCACTGCTGTCCCACCATCAGGAAGCATCACGGTTGTCTGGACGGTCTCGACGTTCATGGATGGTACAGTCGATGTTGTCAGTGTGTTCTGCCCGTTGGCCGCCGGCGTAACCGAATTCACGATGACATGCCCACCGATTGAGGTAGTCTGGGCATCAACTCTAAGCAGGATTTTGCCACTGTCTTTATCGATCTTCGGAGTGACCTTCAAAGCCACGCAGGGACCAACGGAGTACGAGACTTTGGGTATTTTGGAAGCAGGAACCGTTTTTCCATTGTCCTTGGTTGCCTCGGGAGGAGCAGCCACGTCGAATGTCTGACCCGCCTGAAAATAGCCGGTCTGGTTTTCGAGGACCGTAATCATGGGTCGGCTCAGGATATCCACACGTTCCTGGGCTTGGAGACCCCGGATCATGGCTGTCAGCATCTTCACTTCTCGGAGGTTGAGAGTCGTTAGCACCCAGGATGACATCTCGCCCGTTTTGGGGTTATCGACAGTCAAACCGCTCTCTTCGCAGAATCCCCCCGTCACCTGCATACACAATCCTTGAATTACCACTTGCGGTTCACCGGCCTTGAGATTCTGTGCGAGTTGTCCGAGCTGGATAGGTGCGGGTAGCGTCGGGAGAGCTTGAACAATAGGAACTCGTGGATCGGGTGCCTTTGCCGGGGTTGGGGGTTGGTTTGGCCTGGGGTCATCCGCCAGCACAATCCCAAGGCTGGTAAGTCCCACGGCCACTACCGTCATCAATGTCATGACTTTCCTTGCAAGCATGGTCGTCGCCACTCCTTTTGCGAGGACGACCGGCGGCGAAGCAATCGCTGCTCCGCCGGTCAGGAAATCGAACACCACTGCCACGGTTCGCATTCCCAGTCCGGCCGGGATCGCAACCGACACGGATGCCAGCCCCGCCACAAGCCCCGTCGCAACCGCTGGTGTCACGCCTCGCCGCAGTAGACGATCGCGCAGGAGTCGCTTGGCCTCCTCAAGTCGTCGTCGCACGGTTCGCGTTGTGTGTCCAGACTCGGCCGCTGCCTGCTCCTGGGTGCGACCTTGCAACAAGCACGACACCAAGGGATCGCGGAGGCGATCCGGCAAGCGGGCTAGTTCTTCATCGAGGATGCGAAATTGGTCGAGCAGATCGGGTGTGGAATCGGTTGATTCCACCGGTGTTTGGCATGCTGCCGTCGATTCGTGTTGTCGCCGACGTTGTGCGGCCCGACGGATCTGCCTTGCCACACGTCCAGCAACTCCAACCAACCAGCCTCCCACAGACGTTGCCGCTTTCGCTGCTGTTGTGCGTGTGGCCAGCAAAAGGAACGTCGCCTGGAAGGCATCGTCCGCGGCTGCGGTGCCAACGAGCCTCCGACAGATCCGGTAAACGATCGGACCATGTCGCCGAACCAGTTCGCTGAAGGCGTCGTTATCGCGAGTGCTGGTGAATCGATCGAGTAACTCGCGATCCGCGGCAACGGGTGGTGAGATATTTCGGGCAAGAAGTAGGAGTTGAGCAGCCATCCATGGCCCTTCCGTTTGCGTGTTTCCTACAGATGTAATGTCCGCTCAGCGGTCGAGTAGGACAATTATTTGTGGTTCACCGCAGAGAACGCTGAGATCGCAGAGGAAAGAGAGATTGATGCAATTCCTTCTCTCATGTTTTATCTCTGCATCCTCAGCGTTCTCCGCGGTGAACATTTTTTGCAAAGCGTATCCGTTCTTCCCAGCCGGGTCTACGGGTGAATCAGATGAAGGATCATTTCCCGCTGCGGCCACGCAGGTTCTCGGCCAGCTTCGGGTGCGGACACAGGAACGGACCAGCCGCCAGGTAGTCCACGTTGCCCAGCAAAAACGCCCGGACAGCATC
Source organism: Gemmata sp. (assembly GCA_035947935.1). GTDB lineage: Bacteria > Planctomycetota > Planctomycetia > Gemmatales > Gemmataceae > Gemmata. The sequence continues at coordinate 3,049 of DASZJS010000267.1, forward strand.
CTGCACGGACCCAACGATTGGCTCCTCATGCATATTGAAGCTGGTGTTAATCAGCACCGGAATGCCCGTTCGCGATTCATATGCCTTCAGGATCTTGTAGAAACTCGGGTTGCTTCCGGGCCGAACCAACTGCGGACGAGCCGTACCATCGACGTGAACCGCTGCGGGACTGTGCCCCTTCATTTCATCGGTGCAGTCGAACGTGATGGTCATGAACTCGGCCGTCTTCTCGCACCCACTCAGATTCTTGAATAGCCGCGGCGCTGCCTCGGCCAGACACGCCGGGGCGAACGGCATGAACTCCGTCCGACCGAGTTGCTTGTTCAGCCACTGGTTCACCTCGGGTTCCCGAGCGGGATACAGCACCGATCGGTTGCCCAGCGCGCGTGGACCATACTCCATCCGTCCATTGAACCGACCGACGATCGCATTCCCCGCCAACAACTCCGCGATCCGTTCTTCCACATCGTCGTGCCGCTCGTATTTCAAGTTCTCGGCATCGAGAGCAGTGCGGATTTCGGCTTCCGAGTTATCCAGTCCGAAGTAGACATTCTCGAACCCGGTCTTCGGCATGCGGTCGTGACCGAATGCCAGCATCGCGGCCCCGGTTCCGCAGCCGCCATCGCCCATGTTCGGGTAGACAAACACCTCCTCGACTCCGGGTATCTCGCGAATTCGCTGGTTGAGTTTGACGTTGGCATGGACGCCTCCGGACATCACAACTCGGGTCAGTTTGGTCTTGTTCAGCCAGTAGGTAACGGCCCGACGGGCAACCTCCTCCAGCACGAACTGATACGCCGCGGCGATATCCCGCTTGGCAAAGTGATCCGCCATCGCCCGGGTGAGGATGTGGTTCAAACCACCACGGATGCGAATGTCCCCGCCAGCGGTCTGGAATCGATCGAGGAGTACATCCTGGAGCCAGCGTGCATTGCCATAAGCAGCCAGCCCGACGATTTTCCCCTCGTGCCGACTCGGCTTGAAGCCGAGACCGCTGGTCACATGCTCGTAGAAGATGCCGAGCGAGTTCGGGAACTGGAAGCGGTGCAGGGGAGTAATCCCATGCGGACCAACGGAGTAAATCCCGCCACAGCACCCCGACCCATACCCATCCAGGGTGACGGCCAGAGCCTGCTCGTACCCCGAGGCGTAAAAGGCATTCGCGGCGTGGGTGTCGTGGTGGTGAAACCGCTTGAGGGGGATTTTATCCAGCCCGAACCGCCCGAGTCCCGCCTTGAGTTCCTGCGACCAGTGTCTGTGGTCATCAATGGCTCGCTTCGCCCATTCCTTGAATAGCGAGCGGTGGGTCCGCCAATCGAAGAACGCGTTAGCTGCCAGCCGTTCGTAGAGGAACCGTTTTGGCCACGATTTGCGGGGGACAAATTCGCTCTGTTCCGTGTCGAGTCCGGGAATGCGGATCGAACGATTGATGCGGTAATCCGACTTCACCGCCTGCCGGTAACGCCCTGCGGCAGCCGCCAGGGAGCGTGTGCCGCCAGTCCGGGAGTCCTCGGCCATCGCCGCGAGAATGAGTTTTCCTTCTTCGTCCCAGTCGAGGAAGGCATAGGCAATGGCATCAATGCTGTTTACATCCCAGCCGGTGCGGTCGAACCCGAGCTTCAAGGCCCGATCCGGAAACCCGCTCTGGAGCTTGACCCGAGAGAGCCGTTCCTCTCCGCACGCAAAGACAATCCGCCCATCCTCAAGAAAGGAGACATTCGAGTCCTTATCCAGCGGGCTGATCCCGATTACTCGCATGCTCGGCCTCCAGTCGTCGGGCGATATCCGCAATAGTTGCGGGGACAAACGCGGCATCTCCCGCAAGCCAGTTCAGTGCATCGTTCAGTCGCGCGAAAAGCCGGTCCACATCGGCGGGGCTCGTTGCGTAGGGACTTCCACCGAGCAAAAGCGACGAGCTGTGAACCGTGAAACACAGATAGGGTACGTGCGCCCGAAGCAGCGACCGGATTAACGCCCGCATCCCTTCCCAGAAGGGGTTCTCGAAGTTCAGCCAGCTTTTGCGGAACACACCGAGTTTTTGCAATACTCCCACGACCCTCAGATATCGAAGTGGAGGCTTTTCGGCGGTGGAGAGTACCCGGTTCCAGAATCCAAACGGGCGGCGAGTGAACGCCAGACTGAGAGGAAGTTCCCAGAGTGGCGGCGATCCGAGCAAGCGACTGGGCTGCGGACCGCGATCGTGGTAATCCGGTGCCCCATCATCCACCCAGCGCGTGTAAGGGAGAACGGAGACATCCGCAACGAAACCCCGTTCGCGGAGCCAGTTCTGGATCAATGGTCCCGTCGAGTATCGTCCCCCTCGGAAGCTGATCGGTGCGAGACCGCAATCGCGGAACGCCGCGTAGACCGTGTTGAGTTTGGCGATGGCCAGCTCGGGCGGGAGGTTATGGAGGAAGCTGTCCCGTGTCGGTACTTTTTCAACTGGCTGGAGTGGTGGGGTGTTCCACGGATGGATGTGCATGCCGATCTCGACCCGTGGTCTGCGCGAAAGCTGAAGGATCACATCGCGGGCAACCGGGTCGATGAGGACGGCGTGATTGACGAAGTAGGTAACGGCCGCTCCGTGCCGTTCGCAGGCGGTCTGGAAATCGGGCAGGCGGTGGATGTTGGCCGTGCGGGTTGGGCCGGTCGGATAGCCCGATGACCAGTCCCATTCCTCCTCGGTATCCACCGTGATAACGAAGGGTGTGGTCATGAGAGGCTGTTGTGTACACACCGATAATCCGGGGCAG
>DASZJS010000268.1:0-4931 GCA_035947935.1 Gemmata sp.
GTGCTTTTTTGCGGCTATTCCTCTTCGTTTTTATCTTTTTGCGGCGTAAGGCCATGCGGAGAAATCGATGGATCGCGGGATGGTAATATTCGTCGGGGCGCTGCTGACGTTCTCCTCGAGCTGGCTCGGGTTGATCCTCTATCCCTACTGGCAATTGAACAACGAGCAGCCGTACCAGAAGGATGCCACGGATGACCCCTATCCCCAGCCACTCCAGGGGAAGGCACTAGCTGGTCGGAAGGTATACCAGCAGAACGGCTGCATGTATTGCCACAGCCAGCAGGTCCGAAGCGAGAAGTTTGGGAACTGGTGGGATGAGAACGGACAGCAGCGAACCGGGGCCGACATCAAGCGCGGCTGGGGACTGCGGCGAAACGTCTCCCGCGACTATCTCTACGACAACCCAACCATGCTCGGGACCATGCGAACCGGCCCGGACGTGGCGAACGTCGGGAGTCGCTATTCCGAACAGTGGCAGCACACTCACCTGTTCAACGCACGAACTCTGAACGACTGGAGCATCATGCCGTCCTTCGCCTTCCTATACGAAAAGGAGAAGGTGGTTGGGGATCGCTCCGAGAAGGCGCTCAAGCTTGGCCGTGAGTGGACCACCGATCCGGGCTACCGCTGGCGGCCATCGAACTCCGAGTGGGATGCGATACTCCAGGAACGGGGTCAATCGATCAAAGATCGGTTCCTGACCGATCCCACCCGAACGACCGAAGGGGTGATCGACATTGCTACCCCGGAGGGAAAGAAACGCCTGCTCGAATTCTGGCTGACCACCGAGGAGGAGGGTTATCAGATTGTCCCGACAGGCGATGCCGATGCCATCGTTGCTTACCTCCTGGCATTGAGGAAGGCCGAGGTTCCGCTACCCGAGACCAAAGAATGACTACCCCCAAGGACGATAACCCGGCTCCCGGCAGTTCTGATTCTGTCATGGCACTCCACGATCCGCTGATGGCGGAGATGAACGACCCGGTGATGTTGTCCGTGGATGGGACACCAGAAACTCTTCCGGGTCGGAGTGGTTCGGACTCCGTGCAGGCCATGCACGATGTCCTCTGGCGGGAACACGCCGAGCCCCGGGATGGGTTTGAACCGGTCCCATTCTGGGTGTCGCTGGTGTTCGGTGCCTTGCTCGCCTGGGGTGGGTATTACATCGGGAGCAACTCGGCCGACTTTCGCCGGGATGTGTACGACCGCAGCGACCTGAAAATACCCGAGGGAGGGGCTTCCGTTCTTAACGCGCCAGACCCCGACCCCCAGACGCTCGATGAACTCATGAAGATCGGTCAGCAAAAGTTCCAGGCGATCTGTGCCTCGTGTCATCAAACGACGGGGCTAGGTAACCCCAGCCAGAACATTCCGCCGCTCGATGGGTCGGAGTGGGTGGTTGGCGACAAGGCTTCTTCCGCCCGACTCTCCCGGATCGTCCTGTATGGCCTCAGTGGCCCGATTCAAGTGAAGGGTCGGACTTACACCGGTGTGATGCCGAATCAGGGGAACGTCTTCAAAGACTACGAGATCGCCAGCGTCCTCACATACATCCGGAACAATTGGAGCAACAAGGCCGATGCCGGCAAACCGCCCGCAATCACGGCCTCAGTTGTGCGCGCTGCCCGGAGCAAGGAGGGCACCCGCAAGACGAACGGTACCCAGCCCATCAGTCAGGATGAGTTACTCAAGATTCCAGTTACCTATACCGATGGCGGTGCGCCAGTGCCGAAGGTTGAGGAGACGAAGAAGCCTTGATAACGAGCCGGAAGCGTGAGCGACGGGTTATAAAACTACCGTCGCTGATGCTTCCGGCTCGTGAAGCCCGTCGCTCACGCTTCCGGCTCGTAAAATCACTCTCATCCACTCTTTCATGTCCTCATGCTCCTACTGTCGGGGACCGCTCACTGGAAACGGACACACCGGGCGTCCGTGGCCCGGTCATCCCATCGCAACCTATTGCTGCTTCGGGTGCCTCAGTCTCGGTGAACAGCGACAGCAGGAAGCCACACCAGCCACTTCAGCAAAATCATCCGACTGGAAACTCGATGGGCTTGGGGTTCGCCTTGGTGTCGGCATTCTCGTTGTCGGCCAGTCGATGATTTTCGGACTCGCTCTCAACCTGCACGATGATGTACCGCCCGATGTCCGCTGGTTTGTCCAGACACTCATCATGGCTGCGACCTTTCTGGTGGTCGCACTTCTCGGTGGGCCGCTGTTCCGGGCCGCATGGCAGGAACTTCGTCGGGGTCGGCTCACGTTGGAGGCGTTGTTCCTGCTCACGATGACGGGAGCAATGGCCGCATCACTTCAGGCTCATATCACTGGCCACGGGAAAATCTACTTCGAGGTCGTTTCGGTTCTGCTCGTGGTTTACACGCTCGGGAAAGTCATCGGTTCGCGGAGCCGAACAATTGCACTTGCCAGTTCCCGGGCATGGGCTGAGCAGTTGAGTACCTGTCGGCTGGTCGATGACAAGGGACGAACGCGGGTTGTACCTGTTGCTGAGATTCTGCCGGGCGATGTGATCGAGGTATTTCCGGGCGAAACGGTCGCCGTGGATGGTGCGATTCGGGAGGGCATCGGGTTCGTCTCCGAGGCACCCGTGAGTGGAGAACCCTTCGCAGTGGTCCGCCGACCCGGGGATCACGTTTTGGCGGGAACGTCCAGCTACGATGCGACCTTTCGGATTGAGGCAACGGCCAAAGGAACCGAGCGGCAGGTGGACCGACTCCTCGCTGTGGTCGAGCAAGCCCGAGACAGGCCCGTATCGTTCCAGGCACAGGCGGATCGACTTGGGCGGATATTCTTCCCGCTCATCGTGCTGACCGCTTTGGGCACGTTCGGTTACTGGACGTTCCTCACTCCCGACGGCTGGGAAGCTGGGTTGTTCAATGCGATGTCGGTGTTGCTGGTGGCCTGCCCGTGTGTCCTGGGGCTTGCCACGCCCATTGTGATCTGGTCGGCCCTTGGCCGCTTGGCCGAACGAGGTCTGATCGTCCGTGCGGGAGATGCCATCGAACGGCTTGCCGAAGTCGATCTTGTGATGCTCGACAAAACCGGCACCTTGACAGATGACAGCTTCACCCTGCTCGATATTGCCACGTTCGCCACCGGAGATGATCGGGCGAAGCTGCTCGGATGGCTTTCGATTATTCAGGAACGCAGCCGACATCCCATCGCGAAACCGTTTGTCCGACTGCCTCGTCCATTCGCTCCCGGTTCAGAACCGCGCGTGGTTTCTCTTCATCTTGTGCCCGGATGCGGTGTCGAGGCCGAGATTGAGGAAGCAGATGGCAGACGACACATCATCCAGATTTGTAGGTTGGGCTGTGCCCGACAGTCGGGCACAGCCCGACCTACTCAGAGTTACGAACCCACTGACGCTGGCTATTCGACCGCCGCAGAAGAGTTAGCAGCCCAACTCCGCGCGACAGGTCATCGGATTGATGTGGCTGTCGATGGCGAGTTGGCTGCGGTTGCGGTACTCGCGGAACAGCTTCGCGATTCTGCGCCCCAAGCCATTGCCGGGTTTCAGCAACTTGGGTTAAAGGTCGAGGTATTGACGGGCGACACCACCGAACGGGCAGTTGCCATGAACCTGCCAGCCGTTCGGGGTGGCTTACTCCCCGACGACAAACTCGCGGCGATCGAATCCGCCAAGGCAGCCGGCACAAAGCCACTATTTGTAGGCGATGGAATCAACGATGCGGCAGCCCTCGCTGCGGCTCATGCCGGAATCGCTCTCGCCAGCGGCACCGACATTGCAAACGGAGCAGCAACGATTACGCTCTATCACCACGACCTTCGCGTGCTGCCGTGGGCCATCGCGTTGAGTCGGGAAGCGGTGCAGGCGGTTCATCGAAATCTGTCCCGCGCCCTCATCTACAATTTGGTTGGCATGACGCTCGCAGCGTGCGGGGTTTTGCATCCGGTTGTCGCTGCGGTGTTGATGGTCACATCGAGCTTGATGCTGATCTTCTCCTCAAGTCGCGTGGGAACCATGCCATCTCACTGCCTGGAACAGGAGGCGATCCGGAATCACTCTGCACCTAATGCTCGGGCGAAGCGTGAATCCATTCGAGGATTAATGTCTCCCGCGCGTCAGGCAATCGGCCACGGGGTCGCCTTTGCTCTCCAGGGGCTTGTTTTCCTTCTCCTGCTCGATTCCGCGCGTGAGTTGTCCACGACCACTCTTGTCGTTGGCACCTTCGCGGCCATCGGCCTGGCGCTGGGGTATCTCTGGTATCGCTGGGCAACGATGTCTCATGCGCTCGATATGTGCGTGGGGATGCTCACATTCGGCAACCTGGGAATGCTGAGTGGCTGGTGGGCAGATAACGGCTTCACTCCGCTTCCCGATGGGGGATGTTCTCACTGCATCGCGGCGATGCAGCAAGGCACGCTGCAACCGTGGATGTGGCTCGGGATGCTTGCGGGAGCGAACGCCGCGATGGTGTGGTTCATGCGTTGTGCATCTCTCCCAAGCCGAAACCATTCCCTCGCCATGTACACGGGAGGCAACTTCGGAATGCTCGTTGGGATGCTTGCCGGTGGATGGTGCGCGACTCAAATCCCGACGGATTCGATTCCGGTTGCCGTGGGTGTGAGCTTTGCCGGAATGACGGCGGGGATGCTTGCCGGGATGCTGCTCGGGACGTGGCTGATCGAGAAAGCAATTGCCATGAGCCGGGCAATCCGCCCATTGCCGCGGCGATTACGTGCCAGGGCTACAGATACGGCCGGGTGAAGTAATACACAGCCAGCCCGAACCCAATCGCAATCACGGCATATCGCACGACACTTGCCGGCAGTCGTCGGGCCACGCGAGCCCCAACATAGCCCCCGATAATTGCCGCGACTGCCATCGGGATGGCGTAGTTCCAGTTCACCAGACCGCCCTGGATGAACACGACTACAGATGCCCCATT
>DASZJS010000269.1:0-3442 GCA_035947935.1 Gemmata sp.
CCGCGGAAACCGTTGTCGATGGTTGACCGGCGGTTGCGTAGTGTGTCAGTTCCTGGGTCAAGGTCGTCCCGGGTACTGAGCCCACATACCGGTATGCCTGAACGCTTCCGCCTGGGCTGCTGATGACGAGCCCTTCGTTCATTTCAAACCGGCTTGCCAGTTCCTTCCCTGTCGGAGTGTCGGTATTCAGATACAGGCAAACGTAGCTGGCGGTGAGGAGTTTCGCGGCGTCTGCCGAGATTGCTCCATCTGTAACCATTCGTTTGAGAGTATCTGCTCCATGCCCAATGAACACGGCCATTGGCTTCCGATCCTCCGTCGCACGAGTCATCGCTTGGGCGTAATCCGTCTGCCACTTCGGGTTGGCTGGGCTGACGCCCAGATCAAAACCAGCGGCAAGGGCGAGGACGGTAAGAGTGGTGAGCATCCTGTTGAACCTCCTGAGGCACCACGAGAATCCGCGGCCACTCTGGACGCGGAAGCCAAGTTTATAGACGATGTTCACCGCGTATGGAAGCTAGTTATTGTTAAAAATGGCATATTTGGAAAAATTGGACTTTGAAGTAAAACAAATCTAGCCACTTGTGGCCGTACTCATCTCGGATTTTGCGTCGATAAGGCAGATTGCGTAATTTGAGATGACTGAGAGTTTGGGGTAAGAATCCGCCCTGTTTATTCTTTCCGCTCACACAATAATAGCAGTGTCTGACGCACCTAAAATCCTACCCAGTCAATCAAAATCGAGTCGGCACCCGGCATTGACACTACCCCCCAACCACGGGTACGCATTGCCACATGGTGCGAGCCTCGTTGCGCTGGTGGATTCGACTGGTGGTTGCGTTGCTGATCGGACTGACGATCGTGGCCGGTTGTCAGTCACCATCGCGGCAAGTCCCGCCCCGTCCATCTGTCCATCCTGTCAATCCGGCTGATGCTTCTCCACTGGTCCCGGCAGGGGTGACCCTGTCCGGTCCACTGGCACCGGATCCGGGACTACGTCCTCCCCGACATGTTTTGGCATTGTCCAGTGGTGGGCTCTACGGGGCCTATTCCGCAGGCTTCCTCTCGGGATGGACGAAGACTGGCACGCGGCCGGAGTTCGATGTGGTGACCGGGGTCAGTACCGGTGCCCTGGCCGCTCCATTCGCTTTTCTCGGAGCGGAGTTCGACGATCGCCTTCAGCAGCTTTACACGGGAGTTCGGGCGGAGGATGTGTTTCGGATTCGGGCATGGGTAACCATCCCGTTCACGGACGCGGTCGCATCATCGGCCCCACTTCTGGAATTGATCGACTCCCAGGTGAACCAGGAATTGATGGGACGGCTCGCGGCGGAACACCGAAAGGGCCGCCGACTGTACATTGGAACGACAAATCTGGATACCCGCAGACTGGTGATCTGGGACATGGGGGCGATTGCGTCCTTGCCATGCCCGCAGGGATGCCGACTCTTCCGGGATGTGATCCTGGCCTCATGTTCCGTCCCGGGAATGCTTCCGCCGGTCATGTTCAACGTGGAAATCGATGGGCGGCAATACACGGAAATGCATGTGGATGGCGGTGTATCATCGCAGGTTTTCGTCCCGTCGCTGGTGTTCCGCGCTGCCGCGAAGGATCTTCCGCTCAACACTCCCGTTGTTCCGGGGGCTACTGGTAACCTCTACGCTGTGGTAGCAGGGAAACTCTATCCCGACGCCAGCCCCATTCCTCGCCGGGTTCTTCCGATCCTGGGGGCAACCACCCAGTCGCTCATGTATGCGCACTGCCGATCCGAACTGATGAGCCTCTACGGCCAGGCTCAACTGGCCGGCATGCAGTATCACCTCAGCGCCCTGAATCAGGATGTTCTTGTGAACGCCGAGACACTCATCAGCATCGACCAGAAGGAGATGACCAAGCTGTGCATCGAGGGAAGCAAGGACGGTCAGGCGGGGCCAGCCTGGCGGTATGCTCCACCCGATATTTGTCCGGGCGATGGCGATGTCGTCCGCGGTGGACTTCGACTCCGGAGTACGGGTGTGACTCCGTGCGGACGTTGATTCGTCCCGGGCTAATCCAATCCACTTGAGCCGAACAGTCGTGTGTGGCCATCCGCCAGCTGAAAAAGGTCGATTCTGCCAAACGAAGCTAAATTATTAAAACCCGGGCAAGATGTGATTGGAATTGTGGTTAGGGCAACATCTGAGCATGAGTTTGATCTATTTTTAGCTACTGACAGTAGTTGAAAACGAGCGATTCAGCCAAACGAGCCCCCAAATTGTCGCAGCCGGACCTTTGCCGAAGTGGATTCTCTCGCGTATCAAAACAGGCGATTCTGCCAAACAAACTCAAAATCGCAACACGACTGTGAGTTCCAGGGGCTAACCAACCGGACTCGCAACGCCAGCCAGTCGTGTGCTACAACAGGGGTCTGCCCAGGAGTATCTGACGGTTCAGCCGCTCACCCAATCGCCGCTGTATGGAGGCACCCTGAAATGACCAATGCGATCGCATGGGAGGCACGCCAAGTGGATAGGACCGATGAGAATAACGAAAAACCAGACGATGTGACAGTCTTGCTTAACCGGGTGGCAATGGACCCCACCCAGCGGATCAAGCTACTGCATCAACTGCTCGGAGAGTCCGCCTGCCGACAGATGGGGGTCTACCCGATCCCGCCCGGATTCAAGTTGTCCGTGGTGATCCCCGTCTACAACGAAGAACGATGGCTGGCCGAACTGGTTCGCCGCGTGCAGGCGGTCCAGATCCCCAAGGAACTGATATTGGTCAACGATTGCTCGACGGATGGCACCCCGGCCATCCTGACGCAACTGGAGAAGACGCACGACAATATCCGGGTGTTCCACCAGCCGAAGAACATGGGCAAGGGCGCTGCCTTGCGGGAAGGGTTCAAACACTGCACTGGCGATCTGGTGATTGTGCAGGATGCCGACTGGGAATACGACCCCGCCGAATTCCCGAAACTCATCCAGCCCATTCTTGATGGGCGAGCGGATGTGGTGATCGGTTCCCGATTCATCGGCGAAAGCCATCGGGTGCTGTATTACTGGCATTCGGTTGCCAACAAGGCACTCACTACGCTATCGAACTGGTTCACCAACCTGAACCTGACCGATATGGAGACGTGCTACAAGGTGTTCCGGCGGGAGATCATTCAGAACATGACGTTGCGGTCGGATCGTTTCGGCTTCGAGCCGGAGGTGACGGCCAAAATCGCCCGCAAACGGCCGGGTCAGCCGCGGTGGCGAATCTACGAGGTGCCGATCAGCTACTCGGGACGAACCTACGAGGAAGGGAAGAAAATCGGCCTCAAGGACGCTTTCCAGGCGCTCTACTGCATCGTTCGCTACTGGTTCGCGGATTAGATTGAATCGTTTCCAGGGGTTCACACCCCTGGCTATTAACTGCCGCCCCGTTGGGGCTCGAAGACAGCGATTTTCGCTG
>DASZJS010000270.1:0-8913 GCA_035947935.1 Gemmata sp.
CCTGGAGATGTGCCAGTACATAACTCGCTGTTTCAATCGCCCCCTCGGTTGTGGCTTGCTCCCACTCCTTCGAGATCGCGGTTCCGCGCTCCCAACCCATGCTGCGGTCATCGGGTGGGAAGGGGTTTTCGATCACCGCCACCTCCGGGAATCGTTGCGGCGACAGGAACCGGGACGGGATCACCTCGGGCGTTCGGTTGGGGAGTTTCCACTGAAGCGCGATCGAGGCTTTCTTCGGGGGCGGATTCTTGTTCTTGTCGGAGTCATCGACTCCCTGCTTGGCCTTGGAAAATTCCAGCCGGAGGGAGTAAGACCAGCCGGCGATCAGGAACACAGATACCCGGAATTCGGTGTCGCTCCCGGATTTCACCCAGGCATCGATGGCTGCTTTCCGGTTATCGTTCACCCAGAGACGGATAGCATGGTCGGAGTGAACGATGAACTCATAAACTCCCGTTTCCGGCGCTAAGACCGAACCCTCCCAGCGAATGCAGAACTGATGCGGATCGAACTTGTCTTTCTCCTTCTCCGTGGTCGGGCCGACAGTTCCAAAGTCGAACTGCACTTCGGGGTCGAGCCGGTCGATCTGTCGCTTATTGCCCTGGAAGCCACGCGCATTGAAGTACTCGCCATGCAGCCCGTGTTTGTCATCCCTCTTTGGAGCTTGACGAAAACCGCCGATCAAATCGGCCACGGCGTTGCGGTACTGCCGGACAGTGAGGTGAGAAAACTCAATCCTCGGAGGGTTCTTCCGGGCTTGTGCGACCGGGGAATAGAAGGTGTCGGAGATGTACGCTGCAACTCTCTTCGCATCCTCTCCAACGCACGTTCCGGGGTCATTCTCGGGCATGGTTTTGGCAATCACCGATGCGAGCCCGGTAACCGACTTGTCCCCGATCAGAGGTTGAGGGTATTTCTTTGAGCCCTCGCCGGTTGGTCCATGGCAACGAGCGCACTGCTGCTTGTAGATCTGCTCACCGGTCTTTTCTTCAGCGCTGGTTGCGCTGGAAGTCAGACCGAGAAGGAAAACCAGACTGTATCCGGATATCGACAGCGAGATACGCATCGGTTCGGTGGTGCAGGCGGAATGAAGATCAAGTCAGGTTGGAGGAGAACTCAGGCGGGCTCATCAAATAATAGTGTGCATGTGATGGGGGCGCGTGTCAATAAGGTTTCCAGGTCCGATTTCGTGTTTCGTTGGAAGGCAAACGATCCGATAACACCTCCGGAAACGATTCAATCGCCGACGCGAACGGACTTGCCCGCCAGCACCCGAACGCTGTCCACGACTCGCTGAGCCTTTGCACCGTTTGCAGGGACCACCCAAACAGCATAGAATCCGGGCGGGGCAGCCATATCCACGCGGTATTCAGTTGCCACTTGAACCGGTACATGCCCTTTTTCTCCCGGGCCGGGATCGCGTTCATCTGTCAGCACAATTTTGTCAGCACGGGGGAAATTGTCTCCAAAGACTTCGACTGCTCCAATGAACTCCGCGAGTTTGAGTTCGTGTGTTTCGCCGCTTTTCACTATCAGTTTCTCGGCCAGTTTGATGGGAATGCCGCCCTTGGGTTTGGCGAAAACCTCGAATGGGCCATCGTTCGGCAGTGCTAATGGCTTATCGAACTTGGAGAGTTCACCAACAGATTGCCGTTTCTGGTCCTTTGTCTGGTACACTGTTATAGACTCGATTGGTGGGGTGGCCCGCGAGGTGACCTTGAGTTGGCGCTCGCCATCCGCTGCGGACAATGTTGTGCCGATCAGACCAATTATTGTCGCCCACATGAACCTCCTACACATAATGACACTCCTATGTAAGTATTGATTCTCCGTTACGGCCAATCTGTTAGTTCAGACGATTTTGGTGATGGGTTGGATGGTTTGAGAATCGTCCGGTTTTGGATTGCTCTCCCGATTACCGAGAGTTAAAGTAAGTTCAAATTTAGTTACGGGTGTTCATCGCCATGAACCAAGGGACACAACTCATGCCTCGCCCCTCCCGCGTGCGAGTTGCCCTCATAGGCATCCTTGCCTTGCTTCTCCTCTGCTTTGTCCTTCCTCGTGGGTACTCTCAGTTCAATCGACCGCCAATCGGAATGGGTGGTGGAATTGGCGGCCGACCACCTGGAATGGGAATGGCTGGCATGAATGGTGGAATGGCTGGCATGAATGGCGGAATGATGGGCCGACCACCTAACGGAATTACAGGCATGCAAGGCGGAATGACGGGCATGGGCATGACAGGCATGCAAGGCGGAATGGCTGGTATGCAAGGCGGAATGGCTGGTATGCAAGGCGGAATGACGGGCATGCCTGGTGGAATGGGTGGTGGCGCGCCCCTTTTCGAGAAGGTCTGGACATGCAGTAATTGTAATCGCGAGTTGGGTCGTGGGCCAATCGCACCCACCATATCCATCTGCCCGGGCTGTGGAGCCCACTTAAGTGGGCCAATTTTCAACAACTCGGGGATGGGTGGTTCGCACGGCGTGTACATACCCCCACCGATGGTGGGCACGGGAAGTTCCACTCAGACTCAGAGTGAAGACGACTCATCGTCCTCCTCTGTCTCGGCTCCTTCAGGACCATCCAGCGGGGTGAAGAAAGCACTGATAATTGTCGCCATCGTGATTGGTGCGGTCTTCGTGATCGGGGCACTGAGTTTGCTTGTCGTGGTGACCGTGAATTCCTCTTCAACCAAGCGCAAAACAAAGAGTCGCCGACGCCGCATTTACGACGATGAGGATGATTGAAGACAATAACGACACGGATGTGGAGTGTGGAACGGAAAAGCAAAGACCGCAGATAACCCTTGTTATCTGCGGTCTTTGCTTTGGACCATACCGTTAATTTTCCTTTTTCCCGGCAGCACACGGCTTGGCCATGACTGCGACGATCAACACCTCGCCGGCTTTCGTTCGATGTGGGGTCACTACCGGAAAGAACTTGTCGCATGTGCAGCCGTAAGTAATGTTCTCCAGCCCGGGCGGTTTGATCGTCAAACTGATCCGTCCATTGCCATCCTTGGGCTTTTCCACCTTCACCTTGAGTTCTTGCTTCTCCACCAACTCAAACTTATGCGATTCCCCAACTGGAATTGATTTGCCCTCCGTCGCCATGAGTTTGAAACCAGTCAGTTTCGGATCGCGTTTCTGAACTTCCTTGGCGAGATCGGCAAGTTTCGGATCGATGACATCGTTCTCGCTGGTGGCGAGAACGACGACGACGGTGACCCGAACCGAGTCGTCCGCCGGGCACAAAATTAGCATGAGTGATGGGATTATGTTGAACATGGGTCACCTGGGCTTGGCAGCAAAGATCATGGGGGCATCGCCGGGGGCAGTAGTCATTTTCGGACCGCCGCTTGTTGGCCACGCAGGACTCGGGTTTACCTCTTCGAGGTGGACATCATCCACCGAGGCCAGCATGAGCATTCCTGGCACGGGATGCCGACCGATCGGGAGGCACCCATCGCAGAGTCCGGGTACGCGGTCGAGGATTACATCGTCATCGGTAGACATTGGCAGAACGGCAAACGCAGCGAGCAAGTCGGGCGAATCGCTGACGATGCGCGGGGTAGGCGCGATTTCGACTTCGGGGCCTGTCTCCGGTTTGCGGACCAATTCCGTCGGCTGGTGATTTTCGATCGCAGGTTGGCGCAGAGTGGAGGCAAATGCCACCCAGCCGATCGCCGCGGCCACTCCACTGATAGCAAGACTACCCAGTAGCCAACCCGCCACTCGATGGGTTCGGGATTGATCACCAGACGCCGATCCGAGTGGGCACAATTCTGCTTCGATCTCCTGGCGAACGACAGCCCAAGTCGCGGCGTTCGGTTCGGGTGGCTCAACGGCATCCCAAAGTGCGACATTTGATGCCGACAACTCCCGCTGAACTCGTAGCTCATCCATCATCTCAGGGTGGTCGGCAAGCCACTGCTCGACCCGTATACGGTCCACGGCATCCAGCTCGCCATCGGCGTAAGCTGCGAGTATTTCCTCGGAGAATTCATCGGGTGGCAGCGCATTCATGGCGATGTCTGGTCGGCAAGGAGACTTTTGAGTTTTTGGCGGGCGTAGAACAGCCGACTCATCACGGTCCCGATCGAGATTCCGAGTGTGTCGGCTACTTCCCGGTACGATAGCCCACCATCGACGTGTAGCACGAACGTCTGTCGTTGGGTTTCGGGCAGCGTCGCGAGTGCAGTATCGATCTTTTCCCGCAAATCGGCTCGAACAAGTTCTGTATCCGCGGGTGGCAACCCCGATGGCCCAAACTGCTCGGGTGGATTGTCGGCTGGTCCTTGTGGAACCCAGGCATCGCGTTTCCGTTGCCGGCCGATATCCAGGGACGCATTACTGATGATCCGCAATAACCACGTCTTGAAGGAACTGTGTCCCCGGAACCGATCGAGGTTCCGCAGTGCCTTCACAAACCCGTCCTGAACGGCATCAAGAGCGTCCGCCTCCCGCCCGAGTAATCGATAGGCGACTCGATACGCCACCAGCCGATACCGCCGGAACAAGTCGTCCAGGGCAGCTCGGTCTCCATCCGCAAACCGCTCCAGGAGAGTGGTGTCGGATGGGGCGATCGCAATAGGTGCCGGTAACACCGAGACAACGGGCATGGGGTGGGATAGACTCCATACTCCACGGACAATGGTACCCATTACCCGCATTCTACCCTCCCGGAAGAGTAGACGCGAATAGCCAACCGAGAATTCGCAGTGTTATCGAAAGTCACTTGCTTCAGCAAAATGCTGATGGAATCGATCGACAATCTTGTTGGGTTCACCCTCTTCGCCCGGATGGGGACATGACTTCACCCATCCCGGATGGCGTTTGCCTGGAATCGGTGGCCTTTCAGTACGGGCCGACTCCGATCGTTCGGGATATCTCGTTGACGGTTCCTTCCGGACAACTTTTGACCCTGCTTGGCCCATCCGGGTGCGGTAAAACGACCCTTCTCAAGCTGATTGGCGGCTATCTCATACCCAGTTCGGGACGGATTCTGTTGCGTGGTCGGGATGTATCAGTCTTGCCGCCCGAGTCCCGGAATGCAGGAATGGTCTTTCAAAACTACGCTTTGTTCCCGCACCTGAATGCCCGGCGGAACGTCGCGTTCGGGCTGGAAATACGCCGGGTGCCAGTCGCGGAGCGAAATCGACGGGTTCAGCACTTGCTCGACCGGGTCGGACTCACGCCGGAGGAACAAGATCGGAAGCCCGCTTCTCTCTCCGGCGGACAGCAACAGCGTGTGGCCCTCGCACGTGCCCTTGCGATCGAACCCGATGTGTTGCTTCTCGATGAACCTCTCGCCAACCTCGACCGGCACCTCCGCGACCAACTCCGAACCGAGTTACGTACCCTTCAACGGGAAACGTGCGTGACGACTGTGATGGTGACGCACGATCAGGAAGAAGCGCTTGGCGTGTCCGACCAGATCGGTGTGATGGCGGGCGGATGCATCCTTCAGATTGGGTCGGCGGAGGAAGTGTACGACCGTCCGCGAACTCCCTTTGTTGCCCGTTTCCTCGGCGCAGCCAACCTTCTTAATGGGAAAGTGGTCGGACATTCGGCCGCAGTCGTGATGGTGCGGCCGGAACATTGCACGTTGAACCCTTCACCCGCGAGTTGCCGGTGGGTCTGGAACGCTCGTGTGGTACTTGTGACGTTTCTGGGTGCTGATCTGCTTGCCGATTTGATGTGCGACAATGGGGTGTCGCTTCGGATTCGTGTCCGTCCTAACAATTCGCTATCGCCCGGCGCACAGGTGACGGTCGGCATTCCCGAAGACCGCCTCTGGCCCATTCCAGTAGTGGATAGTGGAGAGTGAAAAACGTTCTTTGCTTTCACTCTCCACTTTCAACTTTCAACTTCTGGAAACTACCCCCGAAGCTCTTTCCCGCTCCACTTGCGCATGGGCCAGCCGTAATCGACAAATTCGTAGGTGAAGGAGCCATCAGCGAACAGGTCCATGGCTCCATAGCACGGCGGGAAACCATATTCGCCGCCGTTCCACCACGCACCACTCACTGCTCCACCGCACACATACCACACCCCGCGGTACTCGACCCGATCGCAGGTGTGCATGTGCCCGCTGAGACAGAGTTTCACGTTCGGGTGCTTGCGGAATACTTCGGTGATTGCCCACACATCGGCATGTTGCCACACGCCCGGGACCAAGTTGTCGTTGTTCTTTCGGCAACTGTCGCCGTACACCAGCGAGGTCACACTCAGGATTGGCAGGTGGCTCATGACGAGAACGGGGGTCGTCTTCGAGGTCTTGTCGAGGTCGGCCTTCAACCAGCCGAAGTGTTCCGGGGTGAGCGCTCCATACTTTGGCCAACCGCACATGCTATTGAGAGCAATGAAATGCCATCCACCCTTGTCGAAGCTGTAGTACGGTGCCGGCATGCCGAGTACTTCGGTCATGAGACCGAAGCCCTTCTTCTCGGCTGGAATGGCGTCGGTCGGTTCCTTGCCATCCCACACATCATGATTACCCAGGCAGGCATGGATGGGAACCGGGCATGCCTTCACAGCAGCTTTCCAGAGCGCAATCTGCTCGGCTGCCTTTGCTCCAGTGGTGTTCCCATCCACACTCATCACCGTGTCCCCGGTATCGAGGATGATCTCGGGAGTCCAATCCTTGCGGCCCAGCATATGGGCAAACATCGCATCAACTCCCTTCGGAGAGTTGCGATCGTTGGTGATGTGGACATCCGTGATATGAGCTGCTCGAATCGCCGGTTTCTTTTCGTCGCCGCGAGCAGTTGAAAATCCGAACAACGGGGCAGCCGCGACTCCCGCCAGAAGGTCGCGTCGAGAAGGAGTGAACACGAGAGAATTCCTCTGCGAATGTGGGGCAAGACGTCATTTCAGATCGACAGACCACTCCTGGTCCAGTTCCTTGAGTTCTAACGTGAGCCCGGATTTCTCCGGGTCGGTGTATAGCTCGGGCATGCGCGGGCCGTTGTCCCTGGCGGCAGGCGGTGCTGGGCGTGTGGCCCTCGCCTTCTCA
The DNA here is from genome assembly GCA_035947935.1 of Gemmata sp. Taxonomy (GTDB): domain Bacteria; phylum Planctomycetota; class Planctomycetia; order Gemmatales; family Gemmataceae; genus Gemmata. The sequence goes on from DASZJS010000270.1 coordinate 7,021, forward strand.
TCCACAACTCCCGCCTTGCTTCCACCACCGGAAGTCGGGTCTGGCCGCGGGGCAACCTTAGGCAATGACTGCTGGATCGACACCTTGACCAATCCCTGAGCCACGCCGGACACCTCAAACGAACCATCTGCCTTCAAATTGGCGAGATGCGTCCTATTATCGCTGGCAATAAAGACAATCGTCGCATCGGTCAGTGGCTTGCCCTGGAATTTCACGACTCCATGAATCCGGGAGCGAGGAACGTCACTACACCCGGAAAGCGCGGCTGTCGTAAGTACGACAACCGCGAACAATCGGAAACGCATTGGAGAACTCCGCAAGTGGCAAGTAATCAGAGGAAAGGAAAGAAAGTAAAAGAGAAAATACCTTATCTCTTTTTTTCTGCTCTTCTCTTACCAATCGCTCCCGAGAACCTCACCGCCGGCTGGTGTGCAGGCGTACCCCCAGGTGGTTGGGGAGACGCCACTGGATAGGAACTTGACACTGCCGTCGCCAAGCCCAACGAGAATGCCAGACACCCGCGGGGCACTGGCAAGCCGCGGATCGCAGGTCGCATTCGCGCCGCTGGTGATAGGAGCCAACTGGAACATTGAGGCCGCTCCCGTGATCTGGTATTCAAAAACGGGATTCCATTCTTGCCAGGCCGTCCGGCCGTAAGCCCAAATGCTGTAATAGTTCGCGTCTCCCTGTATCTTCGTGTCGTAGTTGTTCTGGTTGACGCATACCGCGGTCTTCTCGGACATGAAAATGGTGTTCGACAAGCCATCGGAAATGTTGGACATCTTCATGATCATGTTCTGGTTGGCGTTCAAATAATAGCCCATCGAGATGAAGTTCGCAGCGTATCCTGTTACCCCGTAATTGCCCCATCCAGAATCGTTGAACAATCCATTTTGTGGGTCCGATGGATCGCTTGGGTTCGTGTAGGTCTTGACCCCATAGTTCACATAAACCGTCCAGAAGTACTGCGGAGTCATGTTCGCCAGGGCGTTCTGCTCGATGTAGGCGAGGATGAAGTAGAAGGCAGAGCCGCAGTGGTTGTACCAGGTTGGGTTGTAGTCCGAGTCCCAATCGACGAATGCCGGCGGAAGGTTACCGATCGTATCGTGGTAGTTGTGACTGGCGAGAACCATCTGCTTCAGGTTGTTGGTGGACTGCGTTCGAGCCGCCGCCTCTCGCACCTTCTGAACGGCAGGGAGGAGTAACCCGATCAGGATCGCAATAATGGCGATCACCACCAGCAACTCGATGAGCGTGAACCCTTTTCGATGAATCCGAAACACGGCGAATCTCCTTTGCGAAGATCGGAATAGTCAGCTGGTGAAATCGAACGGGCGACCGGCTGCCGCTGAAACTGTACTGAGACAGTTGTGGGTGGTCTACAGGATCTGTGTTAATATGTTATGAAGTTTTGTACCGCGGTTGTTAACAGTCTGTAGCAATCAGATTGTGCCAAGAAAATCGCTTGAGAAATTGGGTCTTGTCGGGCGCATTGGCGGCGTCTACACTCACTAGAGATCGCAAGTACTCTGACAGAATTCGCGTTGTCTTGATACAGTTCCTCTTCTGAGTTTCACTGTGTCCCGCCCCACTCTGCCAAACGATCCCTCCGCCAAGTACATCACGCTCGCTGCGAAACTCGCCAGCCGCCTCCACGCGGGAGAATGGGTGAGCGGCAAGGTGCCAACCGTTCGCGAGATCGCCAGCGAGTACGCGGTCTCTTCATTCACCGCAACCCGCGCGTTGCATCTGCTTCGCGACCAGGGATTGGTTGTCACCCGCGAGCGGTCGGGTTGCTATGTAATGCCCACTGAATCGGATGCGGTGACATCCGGTCGCTGGGCTCTCGTGCTGCGGGTCTCTCCAGGTCCGTGGCGGGCCACCTCCGAGTCC
>DASZJS010000271.1:0-2199 GCA_035947935.1 Gemmata sp.
GCCGAGGAGCATATCGCCGCTGATCCCGCTGAAACAATCGAAATGTGCGATCCGCACGAGTTAGCCCCGCTGTGAGTTTGAACGAAAATGTCCTGGCGAACAGCCTGACATCGGGCCGACGAGTTAGATTATCGCAACTCAATGGGGTTACGGCACGCTGATCGGCAAGAGCAGATCGCGCTTGCCGATGGATCACTCTCCCAATCAGATGAATCAAGCGGCTCTGCCTTCCACGGATGGGTAACGGATTCAGGCACCAAGAGAGGGAACCGATGCGACGTTTCGACAGCCTCACTGAGCGGGAAGTTCTTGCCCTGGCAATCTCGCTGGAGGAAGAGGATGCCCGCATTTACGACGACCTCGCTGCAGGTCTTCAATCGACTCAGCCCGAAGCTGCTGAGGAGTTCCGAAAAATGCGGGCCGAGGAGGATGGGCATCGACATCGGCTTCTCGATCTCTTCAAAATCCGGTTCGGAGAGCATATCCCTCTTATCCGGAGACAGGATGTCGCAGGCTTTGTGGCACGCAAGCCCGTGTGGCCGGACAGCAAGATCACATTGGTTGAGGCTCGCGAACGAGCAGCCTGGATGGAAGTCGAAGCGAAGCGGTTCTACGAAGCGGCCGCCAAGCGCGCCACCCATGCTGGCACCCGTCAGTTACTTGGGGATCTTGCAGAAGAAGAGCGGAAACACGAGCGAACTGCTGAGGGGCTGGGAACAACCGCGCCGGCCGATGAGGCGGTGGCTCGGCGGAGGTTGTTTGTCCTGCAAGTGGTTCAGCCTGGACTTGCGGGTCTGATGGATGGTTCTGTGTCCACGCTCGCCCCGCTGTTTTGTGCAGCATTTGCTACCAAGAGCAGTTGGGATTCGTTTCTGGTCGGTCTTGCTGCCAGTATCGGTGCAGGAATCAGCATGGGATTCGCAGAGGCACTTTCCGACGATGGGAGTTTGACCGGCCGCGGTCGGCCGTGGGTGCGTGGTCTCGTGTGTGGGCTGATGACGACAGCCGGGGGATTGGGTCACACATTCCCGTTCCTTATCCCGGTATTCAAGACAGCAACGATCGTTGCCGTTGGAGTCGTGCTGATCGAGTTGGGAATAATAGCCTGGATTCGCCATCGCTACATGGAGACATCGTGGTGGTCAGCAATATTCCAGGTCGTACTTGGAGGGCTTCTGGTGTTTGGAGTGGGGGTGTTGATCGGCGGTTCGTGATGGACGAGCCGGAAGTGTGAGCGACGAATTATTGCGAGTCTGGTACACTCACGTGTTCGTGGGTTACCCTCGAAAGATGTGGCGTCGCTTGAGGGAACCCTTTGATGCACAGGTCAGTTCGATGAATCCGTCGTTTACTCCACAAACACCTCAATGGGCAAAGTGTGGTTGATCACATAACTGCCATGATTCTCGTCGTGCTTATCGGGTTGGATGTTTCCATTAGAGTCATTGGCCCGGGACAACAGTGTATACTGCCCCGGATTTTTCGGAGTAAGCCAATCATATTTCCATCGCCGCCACGCATACCTTTGAGCAGGGTCGAGAAATTCCGCCTTGACCCAGGTCAGCCCTCCGTCCGTGCTCACTTCAATCTCGGTTACCTCAGTTTCCCCTGCCCATGCGGCACCAGTGAGTGTGTAGACCCGGTTCGGGGTTAGCGTTTCGTAAACTCCCGGTCGGATGATCTCGGATTTCAGCTTCATTTCACCCAAAGCTCGCCGCACAGGCTTCCCATCCAGGTAGTCCCAGTATCCGTAGTCTGAAGTCTGCCAGTAGCCTTGGAACAGTTCTCGAACGGCCTGGATATGCGTCAGCCACTTGACGGAAGCCATGCCATAATGACCGGGGACAATAGCGCGGACGGGATAACCATGGTCCAGCGGGAGTTCGCGGCCATTCATTTGGTATGCGATTAGTACTTCGCGTCGAAGCGCCTTGTTGCGGGGCAAACTGCGGGAATATGAGATTGGGCCGGGAGGGATAGGTTGTTCTTTCGCCATCCCCCGATCTGCACCTTCGAGGACGATCTCACAAGCATCTTCTTCCAGGCCAGCGCGTTCGAGCAACATTTGAAGAGGCACTCCAGTCCATTCCGCGTTCCCAACGGCACCGAGTTCCCACTGTGCTCCCGGAACCTGTGGGACCAGAAAGACCCGACCGTTACCTGCGCACTCCAGAGTGGCGATCCGCGTCTCGGACGGCA
>DASZJS010000272.1:0-8561 GCA_035947935.1 Gemmata sp.
CGTCTTCGACCAAACCACGAAGGCCGGAACAGATCCGGTCCGGACCCGAGCAGGCCGATTGAGCGTGGCATCCGAAACACCACCCGAGCCAAAATAACGGCGTGTTGCAGAACCAAACGCATCCAACTTTCTCGACTATTCTTACCGCGTGAAGTAAGCAACGAGGAACCATACGGCGGTTGCGGCTCCGGCCCCAGCCGCGAACAGGCTCAGTTCCCGAAGTGATCGACCGATCTCCTTGGGCCGAACTGCCTCGACCAGGAAACCCCACTGTGCTCTGGCCGACTTCGGCCAACTTTTCGAATGCGATTCAATTCCAGCAATCGCTCGTCTACCGCCACGTCGTGCCGCATCTGTGGCAATCGCAAACGCCTCGCCTTCAAGTCCTTCGGTCTCCTTCGCGACATCCTCGTTCTGTGAGGCACCCAGCGCAACGGCCAGGAAAGCATGGACGGTCCGCGGCGAGGTTCCGAACTCCCGTCGAGCCCGTTGTCGCCGCAATAGTTCCCGGTAAAGCCCAGCCGGGTTGTCGGCTAGTACGGACCCGAAGTGAAGTAGGGCGAGTTCGAGGTCGCTCTGGAATTCGTTCGAGTCGGATCGTCGGAGTAACTCGGTCGACACGGCTTCCAGCACTTGCTGCCCAGCGGATGCGGGTAGGATCGGGGGCTGAGTTGCCAGGGCCGCGGCAACAGGGTGAAGCGTATCGGCAGAGAAATCGGGCTTGTCGAGGAATTGCCGGACGACCTGGACAGCCGATATTCGGGTTTTGACATCAACCCCGACCTGCGGCTCGTCTTTGAGTTTCCCAAGGAAGTCGAGGAGAGTCTGGTTTGTGAAGATGTCGGCTGGCGGAGTTGCCAGGAAGAGTCTGCCGAGTTGGTCCAGCCCGGACTGCCCTGAAAAGAGACTCAGGAGGACCGCCCCCTGATTGCGGATCACATGATCCGGGTCGATCTTACCGGCCGAGAGAGCCACTTCAAAGAGTCGGTTCCGGGCAGGTGCCGAAAACGTCTCGGCGTTTATCAGAACATCCTCAAACCAGGAATGGTCCGGAACCTCGGTGAGGAGGATGTCGAAGAGCTTCGCTGCGAGGTCTCCATCTGCGTTCTTCTCGGCTCGGAGCAGATGGAGGACAATCCAGGGTTGCGTGGCTACTGCGCGGGCAAAAATGGAAGTGGGCTCACCATCTTGGCTCAAGCTCGCCTGGGCTACAGCATGGTGGTAGGGCTTCGGGAGATCGAGAGCGAGCAGATCCTGAAGTTGGCTTGCCGGCACTTCCAGCCATTTCACCAGGGCGGCATCCACCACGCCCGCGGGAGCGTTCGGGTGCTTGAAGCGCACGAGTCGTGGAAGGAGGTATCGCCGCAGGTCCCAGGTGAGAATGTTGGGGTCCGGAACGTGTGCAAGCAGATCCCCCCAAACCGCGTTTGCCTTGGCCGGTGCGGCCATCGGAAGGATCACTTCCAGAGCATTTGCCATCCGAACCCGGTCACCCGAAACAAGGGCAGCCAGCCCGGCTTGTCGGACCTCGGTTGCCACGCGAGCAATCGCATCAGCCTTCTGTCGGAGAGGCACGATCAGACGACTCAGGGCATGATGAGCGAAATCGGTATCTTCGAGAGCCCAGGCAACGAACTGCGAAACAGCGCTCGGACGGGCCGCGATCCAGGCCGCGAGAGTAGGGTGCAAGACAGCGGCGGTTGCTTCATCCTTCGCGAGCGTCATCGAACCATGCGACAACCGATAGACGAGGTCGAACTGCCGAGCATCGGTCAATCCGAGTAGCTGCCAGGTCGTCTGGAGTTCATCGAGGGGTGTGGTCTTGCCGGTAGCGAGGGCATCTACAGCGAATGTGGCGAACGGAACCTCGGAGCGAAGTTCCGATTTCCGACCCGTGAACAGGTTGAAAGCAACCGCAGTCCCGGTGTAACACCCCTCGGGCAGGTCGCACTCGGGTCGCCCGGTGTCGTGTCCGATGAGGCGGATGGATGCGCTGCGGGGATCGGATTCATACGTCGAAAACGTAAAACCTTCAAGCAAACTGTGTGGCAACGCCCGGGTTACCGCGTAGACGATTCTTGCGACATCCTCTGCGGGAGCCGCGACTACGATGCGTGTTTCTGCTGTTGTGGTCAGAAGGCCACCCAGTACGAATTCGACCATCGTTCGACGGGCTGGCTCTTCAAGCCAGTTTCGGAGCGTTTCATCATCGAGCAGATCCGCGACAGGGAGATAGGGCAGTTCCGGTAGATCCCCAGCAGTATCTGGATCGTGCCGCTGCCAGCGTGGGCTCCCCCAAGTCTTGATCGCCAGTTGGGCGTCGGCGGTTGTGGGGACATTCAGCAGGGCGTGGGAGAAGTAGGTTCCGCCATTAGGGGCGACGTGGGTGAGCATTCGCCCCGAGGATGGGGTTTGGAGCAGGGCAAGACGAATCGGGAGTGGGGTTGAGGCTTCTCCAGCCCATGCTGGCGGCAGTGCGTATCCCGTATGCGTGAGAGCGGCCTGGACATCTTCCGGCCGAAGACCACTTGAAGCAGCCTTGAAAGCTGGAATCTGCTGACTGATTTGTCCGAACGAACCGCCAGGGCTGGGGATAGAGGAACCAGCGAGTGGTCCGACCGAATATAATTGCTTCATCGGATACCCCGTTCAAGAGCTGCGGAGAAACTGTGTGTGCAGAGTGGTAGCGCGGAGCACCGGTGGGGAGCGAAAGCGAGTCGGTCCCTACCAGTTCCGATTGGAACATAGCACGAAATAGTGATCTGGGTTATTTGATGAACGATCGCAAGCAGAACGCACTAAAGGCTTGCTGCGTGGAGGGTCAGTTTGGCTTTCGCCCAATGATCGCCTCGACCATTTCGGCAAGAAGTCATCTGAAACGCTGTGAATCCCAAGCTCTCAGCGCAAGGCCTTGCCCAAACACCAAAGTCATCTGGGAAATTCGGGCTAATGTTTCCGCTCGATTGAAACACGAAATCTGAAAGGAAGAGCAGCAATTAATTGCAATTCTTCCTTGGGTATTCGCACTTCAAACTCCGGATTTTCGTTTCCGGGGGGGACGCGGAGCGTTCCGGCGATATAAGAATACCGACCCGCTTGTGAAAAACTGCACGAGCCCTGCATGGATCTGTTCGCACTCTCACCGACGCAGGAAGCTGGAGGGCAAATTGCCCTCGCAGCAGTTTTAGCCTTCGCTGGCTTCCTCCTTCTACTCCCCCGACCTCGCGGTCGATCGGTAGCTGGCGGGATTGCCGCATTGATTGTGGCTGTCGCAGTATTTGGGACTTGGTTGCAAACCACCTATGGGAACCCGATGCCGGACCTGATCGGGTCCGTGCTGTTCGTTCTCTTCTCGCTTGGCGCTCTCGGGTTTGGCACCGTTCTCGTTGTGCAACGTAATCCGGCACGCGGAGCGTTGGCCTTTGCATTCGTGATCCTCAGCACCTGCGGGCTGTTCCTGCTCCTGGCAGCGCCATTCTTGATGGCCGCAACGATCATCATTTACGCCGGGGCGATCATCGTGACATTCTTGTTTGTGCTGATGCTGTCGCAGGCACAAGGTGAATCGAACGAAAACGACCGGACGCGAGAACCGCTTTTGGGTGTGCTGGCAGGGTTCGCATTCGTTGGCTTGGTTCTCTTCACGCTTTACCTCACGAGCATCGGTAACAGTGAAAATGTTGCCGGGGAGAATGCGACAACTCCTCCCAAGATAAAGCAACGACTCCCGGCCCAGGTTTTGACGCCTGTGGAGCGGAAGGAACTTGCCGATGTGATTGCCAAACTCAATGCACTGAGTGGCGATCAGAACATCGGCAACGCCATACGACTCGACGACTTTGAGGAGATCAAGGAAACTCTCTCGCGAATTGTCGGCGTGTCTTACGAGGAAGAAGCTACCCAAGAAGCTACCAAGGTTCATGATGATCCCATACGGAAGCGACTGGAGAAATCACCAGGAAAGCCGGGTTCTGGCAAAATCCTCTACCGCGAGGATGAGCAGACCCGAGCCGTCCTCGAACGAACAGCATCGATCCGCGCTCTGAACGGGCGTGTGTACAAGCAAGTGGAGAATTATCTTGTCAGCAAGTCGGGGGATCTCGCCACAGTCAAAGGCGAAATCCGCAAGTTACGGGATGAAGTTGTCCTGCTTTATGGATCGGCAGAACTCCCCGCGAGGAACGTCGAGAACCTGGGATTCCTTTTGTATGCGGACCACCTGCTGGCGATTGAACTCGCTGGGACACTGCTTCTGGTCGCGACCATCGGGGCAGTCGCCATCGCTCAGCGAAAGGGGACTCCCGCGTGATTACCCTGTGGCACTACCTGGCAGTCGCTGCCGCGTTATTCGGGATCGGGCTGATTGGGTTCCTCACGCGGAGGAACCTCATCACCATGTTCCTCTGCGCTGAGATGATGCTTCAGGGAGTGGCGATTAACTTTGTTGCGTTCGCGCGGTTTCATGGGAACCTGCAAGGCCAGGTCTTCGTGCTGTTCATTCTCACTGTTGCAGCGTGCGAGGCAGGCATCGCGCTTGCTCTGATCTTGATGCTGTATCGGCGCGGTAAATCTCTTGACGCATCCGATTGGCAATCGCTCAGGGAACTGGGTGTGCCACCATCTGTTGATACTGAGCCTCTTTCGCAACCGGCACCAGAACCCAAGGATGAACACCTGTCTGTTGCGGGCGTCCGCCCGGCACCGAGTACCGAGGAGGCCGCCCATGTCTGACCCAATCTCACTCGCGTGGCTGATCCTGGCGCTCCCCCTGATCGCGGCGATTCTGGCCGCGTTATTGTCGAAGACGCCTCAATATACTCTCGCCCATCTGCCGCTGGTTATCGCTTGCGCTGTGGCTGCCATTCTGGCGATGGTTCTCGTCAAGCAGACGGCGGACAACGGGGCAGGGCAAGTTCTTTCTTCCGAGATCACCTGGTTCGCTGCGGGCAAGCTCAAGATACATTACACGATAAATGTGGATCCGCTCTCAGCGATGATGCTGGCGATGGTTACCTTCATCTCCACCTGGATTGCGCTGTTCTCATCGGGTTACATGCACGGGGACAAAGGTTATGGGCGGTTCTTCGCCGTGATGAGCCTGTTCGTATTCAGTATGTGCGGGCTTGTTCTGGCGAACAACTTCCTCTTCCTGATTGCCTTCTGGGAAGGTGTCGGCCTCTGCTCGTACTTGCTGATCGGGTACTACTTCGAGAAACCCTCGGCCGCTGCGGCTGCGCGGAAGGCGTTCCTGGTCACCCGGATTGGCGATACCGGGTTCATTCTCGGGATCTTCCTCCTGTGGAAGCTGGGCGGGTGGAACACGGACCTGACAGCCCTGTTTGAACACATCGCCAAGAACCCGCCCGATCAGGGGATGCTCACCACTGCTTGCCTGTTGTTGTTCTGTGGTGCCGTTGGGAAGTCAGCCCAGTTTCCGCTCTACGTCTGGCTTCCGGATGCGATGGAAGGTCCGACGCCCGTTTCCGCGCTCATCCACGCCGCGACGATGGTTACCGCTGGCGTCTACCTGCTGGCCCGCTGTGCGCCCTTGTTCGTTCGCTGCCCGGAAGCACAAATCGTTGTGGCCTGCATCGGTGGGATCACCGCACTTCTGGCGGCATTCATTGCACTGGCACAGACCGACCTGAAGCGCATCCTGGCCTACTCAACCGTCAGCCAGCTCGGCTACATGTTCCTGGCTTTGGGAACAGTCGGCTCGATCAGTCCGGCATTTGCCGTGACGGCCGCGATGTTTCATCTGTTCACCCATGCCTTCTTCAAGGCTTTGCTATTTCTCTCGGCTGGTAGTGTGATGCACGCGATGGGGGGGGTAATCGATGTGCGACAGTTTGGCGGTCTCCGGAAGATTTTGCCAGTGACACACATTACCTTCCTCTGCGGCGCGGCTGCACTGGCAGGGATACCTCTGCTGTCCGGATTCTGGAGCAAGGATTTGATTTTGGAATCGCTGACCGAAGCGAGCGAAAGTAGCAGTCCCTACACAGCAATGTTCTACATCTTGCTTTTGGTTGCGTTACTGACAGCCTTCATGACGGCTTTCTATACCTTCCGGGCATATTTCCTCACATTCTGGGGCACGGAAAAAATTCCTCATGAGGCGGGACACCACGCTCACGAATCGCCCACAGTCATGACGATCCCGCTGATGGTACTTGCGGTTGGGGCACTGGGAGTCGGGATCATCGTCGAACCTTTCACGCACTGGTTCAGCGAATTCCTCGGGAACACTCCTTCTCTTCGAGCAGTCACCCGCGCGGATCTGGTCAAGGAAATCGGTCACCACTTCAACTGGACGATCGGCCTGCTCAGCACTGCGCTTGCGCTTGGTGGGGCAGGGTTGGCGTTTGCCGTGTATCGCCGCGGGGAACCGCAAACGTTGCCGGCAGGAGTCGAGAGGGTGTTTGCGCTCTCTCGGAACAGACTGTATGTGGAAGATGTCTACGAGGCAGCGCTCGTGAAGCCCGCAACGGTATTAGCCTTTCTGGCCAAGGCATTCGATGGGTTCATGGAGGCTCTCACCAGGTTGTTCAGCGCCATCCCACGCTTCGTTGGACAATGGGTCAGACCGATCCAGAACGGGTTGGTTCAGTTTTATGCCCTGTCGATGGCCCTTGGGGTCGTTGTGTTGCTGACGTTTGTTGTGTTCCGGGTCACGCATTGAGGGCGGCGCTGTTTTTTGTCCCTCCGAACCGATTGCAACCAGGGAGCCGAGTACAAGCACATGCTCGCCACGACCCGCGTTCTGTTGCTGCTGGTGGTATTCTTGCCGCTAGTGTCTGCTGCGCTCGTCCCACTATTCGGTTCGGTGGCTCGTCGGGTCGCTCTCTGGCTCGCGTTGTTCCATCTCACAGCGCTGATTGCGATGGTCAGCTTTGCCGTGCCTGTATTGAACATGCGAGCGGAGTCTGTGGGAATGCACCGGGAAACCGGATTGGTCAAGTTTCAACCGGTGTTTGTCCCCGGCGATGACAGCGAGAAAGCCGGAACATCGTATCGGACAACCTGGACGCTCCTGAGTCTTACGCCCGCCCCAACAAACAAGCCCGGACCCCACATCCAGTTCTTCGTGGGGCTCGACGGATTGAACATCTGGCTGGTTGCGCTGGCCAGCTTCATGCTGATTGTCGCAATACTGATCTCATGGGAATCGATCCAGGAACGCCCTGGTGCGTTCTACGGCTGGATGTTCTTGCTCCAGGGAGGAGCAATCGGAGCATTCCTGTCGTTCGACGTGATTCTCTTCTATGCGTTCTTTGAACTTACTCTGATCCCGTCGTTCTTCCTCATCGGAGGATGGGGCACGGGCTCCGGTCGACGAGATGCTGCTCGCAAGTTCTTCCTTTACACCCTTGCAGGAAGTTTCCTCACGCTGATCGGAGTTATTGGAATCGTCCTGACGAATCCCAACTCCGATGGGACCATCACGTTTTCCCTCCCGGATCTCATGGGTAACGTCCAGAACAAGCTCTATTTCGCTTACCAGGAAGCGAAGGCTGGCAATCCCGAAAAACTGCATGACCTCCAAAGGACACAGTCGTGGTTCTTCGGTGCCTTGATGGCTGGGTTCATGGTCAAGGTGCCCATATGGCCGTTCCACACCTGGCTGCCATCGGCCTATGGTGAATCGCCCATCGGTGTCACGGTTCTCCTGGCATCGCTATTAGCCAAGCTCGGCACATTCGGGATTCTACGGTTCGTGCTGACTCTTACCCCCGACGCAGCACTTGCCTACGGACTACCTGCTATCGGTTGGCTCGCAGCGTTCGGAATCGTGTACGCCGCTCTGTGTGCTTACGACCAAAAAGACATCAAGTTGACAATTGCCTACAGCTCGGTGTCACACCTTGGTTTTTTGGTTCTTGGGATCTTTGCGTTCAACCGCGAAGGGCTTTCCGGCGCGATTCTCCACATGGTCAATCACGGACTCAGCACGGGTGCGCTCTTCGCACTGCTGGCGTTCCTACTCGATCGCTACAAGACCACTCAGGTTGTCCAGTACGGTGGGCTCATGGGTCGTTTCCCGAACTTTGCCGTGCTGGCGTTCATCCTGATCCTCGCCAGCATCGGATTGCCCGGCTTGAACAACTTCGTCAGTGAGATGCTGATGCTGGCAGGTCTCTTCGACACGCGCAACCCCGACATTCGCTGCCTGGGGTTGGCTGTCATCGCAGCAATCGGAATTCTGCTCAGTGCGTGGTACATGCTCACGATGATGCAGAAAGTGTTCTTCAACCCTTCGAAAGAACCCGAGCCGGTCACGCCAGAGCCGACGGATGTTAAACGCCGGGAGTTCCTCGCCTTTGGGTCGCTAGCAGCGCTGTGCCTGCTGCTTGGTCTTGCCCCACAGTTGGTGCTGGACACCCTGCAGTGGGATGTGAAGCAACTCTCAACAATTGGAGACAGCGCCCGGGAACGGGCTGGGATTCCACTACCACCCGAGGACACTCCGCCGCCCATCATCTTGCGAAACGAGCCGCCGCTGGGGTTGGACAAGTTAGGCGGTGGAGGAGGCCCGAAGGGCGGCGGGGGCGGGAAAGCCG
>DASZJS010000273.1:0-3175 GCA_035947935.1 Gemmata sp.
TCGCGATTGACTGATGGCGTGGAGCGGATGCTGGCTGGGAAAGATAGCGTTCTGACTGTGGTTGCCTATGGTGTCGATAACGAGGGAGCGAGCTTCGACCTCGCATTGAATCGCTCGAATTTGCCAGGACTGGTGCGGGTCCAACGTATTCGAGGAAACTTGAATATGCCGGGGATGGTGATGGCTGCATCCGCCAACCCCTCATACTTGATTGGCCCCGGTTCAATAGATGAAGGGGATCTGCCCGCGCTGTTGGAAAAGCTCAAATCGTCCGATGCCACTGTTCGTGCAGAAGCAGCGGACGATCTGCGTTATCTGGGTCGCAAAGCGAGCAAGTCCACCGCGTTGCTTACGCCTCTGCTGAAAGACGTGTCACCGCGTGTCCGCTTTTCGGCAGCGGCAACTCTGCTTCAGATCAATCCACGCGATACTCAACCGCTCGATGTACTCGCTCTTGGCCTTGCGAGTTCCGATAAAGCCGAGCGCAGAGTCGCCGCCCGGGCGGTGGGTCTTAGCGGGATCGCCACGGCTCCATTGGTGGAGAAGCTCGCAGCGTTACTCAAGGACGATGACGATGCAGTGCAGATCACGGCACTCCAGGCTCTCGCTTTGTTGGGGCCTGTTGCCGGCGGTGCAGCAAAAGCTGTAACCCCTCTGCTGGATAATCGCGAACTGGCAGTTGATGCCGCCGATGCTCTGGGTCGCATGGGATCGGCTGCTCGTTCCTCTCTCAAGCGGCTGGCGCAACTGCTCTCCGATGATGAACCATCGTTCCGCTGGGCAGCGGTGCGGGCGATGTCGCAGATTGGTGGCGATGATGCCAAACCGGCAGTCGATTTCATGATCCGCACGTTGCCGAAAGCGCCGGAAATGGAGCGCTACAACATGATGATCTATCTCGCCCTGCTCGGGCCGGTGGCGAAGGACGCCGCAACTGCAATCCGCACATCCGGGAGCAGAAACCCCGTGCTTCCCACAGCAACCTTGTGGGCCATCGAGCCGGACAAGAGTCTCCCCTGGCTGGGTGGCGGACGCTTTGGTCCTGGTTTTGGTGGTCCTCCGGGCGGATTTGGAGGCGGAGGAGTCAATTTCGCGACTTTGATCTACGAGAACTACGTCCACGAACTGGGAGAGCGACTCCGACCTGCTGTCCGAGTGCTGGCCCAGAAGCTTGTCGATGGAACGGCCGGTGATGTGCCGCAGTGGGGTTACAAGATTCTGGCGTGTGCCCCGGATACAGCCATCGAAATCCTCACCCCTTCATTATCTCACAAGGATCTCGTGATGCGGGAGCGGGCAGTCGTGGCGTTGGGTTACATGGGAAATACCGCTAGGCCAGCCACAGAACCGCTCAAAGTTGCTCTGGCGGCAACTTCAAACGAACGGGAGAAACGTCTCATTGCCTGGAGCCTGCGGGAAATCAGTAAGGAGTGAGAGTTCCACTTAGGAGCGATATCGAACGAATGGCGACGGGTTCCTGCGACATCGCAATGTCGCAAGGAAACCCGTCGCCATTTCCTCTCGGATTGGCGGAACAAATCAGAATTGTCGTTGACCGGAACGAGCAACTGGGCGACACTACATTCTAAGCTCGCGACTTCCACCCACCGAAACAAAGAACTGACTCGCGAGTTTCGATACCCCGCTTGATCCACCCGACCACACCACGGTCGAATTGCCTTCCCCCACCGCACCGTTTCTCCGCGAGTATTCCCATGTCGGCACGGAATGGTCAATCGGCTCCGCAAACTCCTGCACAACACCAACTCCCGCGGCGAGGGTTCCTCAAGATCGGCGCGCTGGGGCTTGGCGGGCTCACACTCCCGCGGCTCCTCCAGGCCGAAGAATCGGCCGGTATCCGGTCTTCGCACAAGTCGGTCATCCTCATCTATCTGGTTGGTGGACCGCCGCATCAGGATATGTTCGATCTCAAACCCGATGCGCCCAAGGAAGTCGCTGGTCCGTGGAAACCCACTGCCACAAACATCCCAGGCATTCAGATTTGCGAAGCCTTTCCGCGCCTCGCCCAGATGATGGACAAACTGGCCATCGTCCGATCCCTGGTCGGCAACCAAGCCGACCACGATGCCATTCAGGTGTACAACGGGCACAACCCCCGCAAACCCACCCCTGCCGGTGGTTGGCCGCAATTCGGTTCCGCGGTGGCGAAACTGCAAGGTGCCGTCGATCGTGCGATACCGCCATTCATCAGCCTGTGCTACACCTGCACTCACGGCCCTTACAACGAACCCGGCCCCGGGTTTCTCGGTAGTGCGCTGGCACCCTTCCGACCAATGGGACCATCGCGTAATGATATGGTTCTTCAGGGAATCACAGTGGATCGAATGGCCGATCGCAAGTCCTTGCTGAAGAATTTCGATACCGTGCGTCGGGAAGTCGACGCCTCTGGTTCCATGCAAGGCATGGATGCGTTCACCGAACAAGCCTTCGGGCTGCTCACCTCTTCACGAGTGGCAGAGGCTCTCGATCTATCCCGTGAGCCAGTCAAAATGGTCGAGCGATACGGCACCGGGAACACAAAAATCCACATGGATGGGAACGGGGCACCACGTGTGCCCCAGAGCCTCCTGATGGCCCGCCGTCTGATTGAGGCGGGGGCCAGGATTGTCACCCTGAATTACAGCAAGTGGGACTGGCACGGTGGGAAGAACGCAGAAGGTCGGGCCGACAACTCCATTTTTCTCCGCGAGGCAGAAGACTTCCCTGTATTCGATCGCTGCGTCAGCGCTCTTGTGGAAGACCTGCACCAGCGAGGACTCGATCAAGATTGTTCGGTGGTCATCATGGGGGAATTCGGACGCACACCGAAGATCAGCGCACAGGTTGGCCGCGATCACTGGCCACAGGTGAATTGTGCGCTGCTCGCTGGCGGTGGAATGAAGATGGGGCAAGTCATTGGCGCAACTGACCGGATCGCTGGAGAAGCGGTTTCACGTCCTGTCACTTTCGGGGAACTTTTCGCCACGCTGTATCACAACCTCGGGATTGATACAAATCGAACGACGCTCAACGACCTCAACGGCCGTCCGGAATATTTGGTGGAAGACAACGCCCAACCTATGCGGGAACTGGTGTAGTTCGCGAAGAAGGCTAATGGCCGCCAAGAAGCACAAGATATGAAGAAGATTATTAGCCGCAAAAAAGCACAAAAGTC
>DASZJS010000274.1:0-6776 GCA_035947935.1 Gemmata sp.
GTTGGGGTGAGGCGGGTGCGGATGCTGTTTGCCACATCCGCGCCCTGTTCCGCAGTGAAAAAGGGCAGTGGGATGCCTTCTGGGTCAACGCTGCCTGAGAATCACACTACGAAAAACTACCCACTTAAGAGACGCTTACCCGCGATCGCCGGATTTTGGTGAACTTCAAGCCCCCCATACATCCTCTCGGGAATTGAACGGTGTAAATATCAGACCCGTATCTTATCCACCACGATAGAGGTCAGCTTTTTTGGGTCCAGCACACCCTGTTTATTCTTGTATTGCATGTACTGAGCGGCCAGAGCCTCGAAGAAGGTCTTGATGGCTGAAGCCGAAGCGGCAAGCTTGAACTCACCAAAATTCGGCTCGAAATAGTAGAGGTGGGAACCCCAGCCGAAGACTTTTCCGCTTGAGTGATACGCGGCGGTGGCGTGCGCATCGCCGCCGTTATCGAACTGGAGGAGGATCACGTAATAGCAGTGAACACCCGAAGTGTTGACGAAGAGCGATGCAAACGCATCGTCGGGAGCAGCGCTTACGTGCCTGATCCACTCGACATCCGACACGGTCATGGATGAACCCCTCGTCTCAAACGCGGAGTTGATCGACTGGGCCTGTCCCGAGGAGAATGTTTCTCGCGTGTCCGTGAGCGTCACTTTGTAGCCCAGTTGTGCAACGACGCTTTGGGCGGGGGATTCGGTACTCATATAGTGGATGCGTTTTGCCGATCCTTCGCTCTTGTACGATTTGTGTCGGATGATCCAGTCCACACTGAGGCCGACGCACATACCGTAAGCAACGGAGGGAGTCATGCCCTTCACAATACCTCGTTGCTTGAAAGGCACGACCAGATTATCGAACAGAGCCAAGAAACACCTCTTGAGTTCCCATCATCGTGGGGGGGTGGAATTTTCTCCCAGCCGTTGGGCTACGCAATGGGATTCGCGGTTTTAACGGCAGGGAGAATGATGGCGTTTGCCATGGTGGTTTTACTCTCGGATCCAGCCAAATCTTTCGGGAGTAATTCCTTCAGTTGAGAGCAAACCCGCCCCTTGGAAACGGTCTTCAAACTCGAACGTAGCACCAATTCCTGGCTCTTAGCGGATTGTTGGACTTATTTCAGTGTCTTCACAAAGTCCAGCACTTCCTGCGGGTGCTTGGCGGGATCGACCGTGGTGTAAATCTTGGCGATCTTGCCTTCCTTGTCGATTACGAAGGTGGTCCGCTTTGCCACCGGTCCTTTCGGAGACAGGATGCCCAAGTCTTTGATCAACTCCTGCTTGGTATCGGTCAGCAGTGGGAAGGGGAGCTTGTGTTCGTCGATGAACTGCTGTTGGAGCTTCATGTCGTCCCCGCTGGCACCGATCACGACCACGTTCTCCGGGAATTTTTCGGCGATATCCCGGAACCCGCACGATTCAATTGTGCAACCCTTGGTCAGTGCCTTCGGGTAGAAGAAGATCACGACTACTTTGCCCTTCAGATCGGCGATGGAGACGGTTTTGGCGTCCTTGAGTTTCAGTTTCTCGATCTGGGCGGCCTCCAACGGCACGACCGGGAACTTGTCCCCTTCCTTGACCTTCAACGTGCTGTCATCGGCCAGGGAGATGGACCCGGCCAGGGTGAGTGCGACCGCAACAGCGGCGGCGCGGGCAGCGAAACGCAACATGGACAGACTCCGGGATTGGGGAACGAACGGGAAGAAACGGGGCGGGATCCGGCCTGTTGGCTCATTGGCCGAACGAGGCCATTCTCGACGGATGGAGGTTGTGTGGCAAGATGGTGGATTGACGATTTGAGATCCAGCCAAAGCATCAATCACTGTGCTTTCGGGTCGCCCTCCACCAATCGCCAGTAGCGATCGGTCGTCAATCCTTCCCAGTGTTGTTCGGCCCCCCAGGACCAGAAGACCGTAACTCGGCCTACCTGCTTCGTATTGCCCAGGCCAACGAGGATTCGCCTGTCTCCCGAGGACAAATAACTGCCGCCGCCCTTGGCAAAGCGGGTTAATCGCCGCTCGCCGATCTCCACAACCACCTTGGCACCCACAATGTCCCGCTTCTCCCGCCCGAGGAGCTCTATTCCAAGCCAGTGATTTTGAGGTACGGCCTCTCCACGCGGATCGTTGCGCAGTAATACTGTCGGTTCGTTCAGATTCGTGATGACCAGATCGGGCCGACCATCGTTGTCGAGATCGCCGATGGCTAGTCCGCGGCCTCGGTGTGGAATCTGGAAATATGCACCTCCCTGGATGGTGCTGTTGACGAACCGTCCGGTGCCCTGGTTTCGCAGAATGATGGCTCGCTGCCTCAGCGGAGTGCGGGAGGGCTGTCGCCGCACGTGGCCATTGACGATTACCAAGTCTTCCCAACCGGAGTTGGTCAGGTCTAAAAAGCCGGTGCCGAAACCCACGAACCCCGTGCCAAGTGTCGCGATCCCGGCTTTCCGCGTTGCATACCGAAACAATACCCGATCCGCCTGGCATTCGTTCTGATACAGTGCGTGTCGTTCGTTCTCGAATGTGGTGACCCAGAGGGACGGGCGGCCACTGCCGTCATAATCGCCCGCATCTACTCCCATACTGCCATCGGCGCGGGCCTGCTCTCCCATCGATGCGCCGCTCTCAAGGCTGATGTCCTTGAAGCGGATCTTGCCTGGACTGCTCTGGTTCAAGTACAGGAAATTCACCGTGGTGTCGTTCACGGCATATATGTCCGGCCGCCGATCATCGTTGACGTCCACGACGACCACTCCCAGGCCCCTGCCGCCATCGGCCACCCCTTGCCGGAGTCCCGCCTCTTCGCTTACCTCGGTGAAGGTGCCATCCCGATTGTTCTGGTACACGGAATGAGCCACTCCCTGGAACGCCCCGGGTGGGCACACATCCTGAGGGATGGAGTCGTTGTCGCCGCGACAGACCCGGTGAGTTTCCCACGTCCAGTCAACGTAGTGACAGACGTAGAGATCGGGATAACCATCCCCATCGAAGTCGGCCCACGCGGCGCTGGTGTTCCAACGTGGATCGTGTAGGTGTGCTCCTTCAGTCACCTCGACGAACTTGCGGCCTCCGTGCCCGTCGCTCACATTGTGAAACAGCGCCAGCCTACCGTAGCCCGTAACAAGGAGATCCGGCCAGCCATCGCGATCGTAATCGGCCACCGCGCAGCCGTGGGCATAGAAGGAGAACTTGTCCAGGCCGACCTGGGCCGTCACGTCCTGGAACTTCCAGTTTCCCAGGTTCTTGTACAACTTGCACGGATAGCCCAGGATCTGCTTGCGATCTTCACCGCCGAAGTAACCGCCACCGATGAGGAAGACGTCCAGCAGCCCATCTCCATCAAAATCGAATAACGCCACCCCGCTGCCAAGCGATTCGAGTAGAGTAAAGTGGTTGGACTCCTCGCCATTGCGGCAGGTGAAATCCACTCCGGAGTTCGCGGTCAGATCCTGAAAAAACTCCATCGGAGGTAGTGCGACCTCCTCGGGGTTTTCCACAGGGGGGCGTTCGCGCTCGGTCCGAGGTGTTTCGGGAAAATCACCGGTCTCTAACCAGTAAGAAACCGCGAAGAAAGTTACGGCAGCCGAAAGGCCGATGAAGAAGGCACCTGCGAGGAAACCGAACCGAAGACGCTGGCTTTTCATGGGTTCGTTCGCAGGTGGGCTTTGTCGGAAATCTTGTTCCCCGGGTTGCCCCCGGCGTTTACCGGTGACCCCTTTGAGATCCAAATTCAGGGGATAGTCCAAAGTTTCGAGTTCAAGGTTCACAGTTGAAGACACGAAACTCTGAAGCAACGGGCCGTACCCGCGATTATAACGTTGATGACTTGCCCGATCCTCTTTGAAACACTGCGTGAGGATGATCCATGGCTCGCATTCGCATTTCGGGTAGGTTTTATTGCATTATTGCGATCGGTTGCCTGCTTGTCGTACATGGCATTCTGATGTTCCTCGGCCGCATCCCAGAGTCCGAAGGACTGGAGATCGGTGACTATCAGCCTCGCCAGGCAATTGAAACCAGCGGATATCGAGCCGTTTTCAACCATATCCCGCTTTGGCAGCCCGATGCTTCGTTGGAGGAGTACGCCGCGGCGTACCAGCAAGCCGTTCCTCGAGGCCTGGCGGCCATGGACATCCATCTGAAGAGAGGTGTTCCTCCGATGGCAAAGGTGCTCCTGCAAAAGGCGAGCCTGCTTCATGCGAAGGGAGACCCGGCCGGTGCGTACCAGGCGCTCGAGGATCTGGAGGCGCGGATCAAGGGCACCGACCTGGAGAAGGAGTGGTTCTACACCATCGTTTACTATAAGGGCGTGACCGCTCTGCGCATGGGGGAGAACGACAATTGCGTTCTGTGCCGCGGTGAAAGCGCGTGCATTTTCCCAATTGCTCCAACCGCCGTCCACACCAACCCCACTGGCTCCCGCCTGGCGATCGAACACTTTGGCGAGTATCTCCGGCAGTTCCCCAACGACTTTGAAGTGAAATGGTTGCTCAATTTGGCGCACATGACGCTGGGCGAGCATCCTGCCAAGGTCGATCCGCATCACATGCTGCGGCTGGACGCTTTCTGCAAGTCAGAGTTCGATATCGGCCAGTTCCGCGACATCAGCCACGACGTTGGGTTGCATCGGCTCAACCAGTCCGGCGGAGCCATCATGGAAGACTTCGACAACGACGGCTTGCTCGATCTTGTCGTCACTAGCTGGGCTCCCAACGAACCGATGGCCTTCTATCGCAACAAGGGAGACGGGACGTTCGAGGATCGGACCAAGGCAGCGGGCCTGGACAAGCAAATGGGCGGACTGTACTGCGTTCAAACCGATTACAACAACGACGGGCACTTGGACATCTTCATTCCTCGCGGCTCCTGGCTGCCTGCTAACCTGTCCCAGCGACCGAGCTTGCTACGGAACAACGGCGACGGCACGTTCAGCGATGTCACCCGCGAGGCAGGATTGCTCGCCCCGACCGACTCGACCAGTGCTACCTGGGCCGATTACGACAACGACGGCTTTCTCGACCTGTTCGTCTGCTGCCGACACCAGCCTTGCCTGCTCTACCGCAACAAGGGCAATGGAACTTTCGAGGAAGTGGCTGCCCGCGCTGGTCTGGCCGGCCTGACCGGCGTCCTGGGCGCTGCGTGGATCGACTTCGACAACGATGGCTACCCCGATCTGTTCGCGAACATCGATGGAAGCCTCGGTGGAGGGACCGCTCGGCTGTTTCGCAACAACCGCAATGGCACCTTCACGGAGGTCACCCAGGAAATGGGCATTGATGGGCCAACCAATGGCTTCTCGTGCTGGGCGTTCGACTTCGACAACGACGGCTGGCTCGATATCTTTGCCACCACCAGAAGCCGCACCCTGGAGGACGTGGTCAAGGGGATGATGGATCAACCGCACAGCCAGTCCACGGCAAAACTCTACCGCAACCTCGGGGGCAAGGGATTCCAGGACGTGACCAAAGAGATGGGCTTGGATAAGTGTTACTCTCCGATGGGGAGCAACTTTGGCGACCTCACCAACGATGGCTACCTCGACTTCTACCTGGGCACCGGCGACCCGCAATTGTCCATGCTGGTTCCCAACCGCCTGTTCAAGAACGTCGCTGGAAAGCGCTTCGCTGAGATCACAGCGTCGTCGCGGACGGGGCATCTGCAAAAGGGGCATGGCGTGGCCATCGGCGACTGGGACCGCAACGGTACGGCGGACCTCTTCATCCAGTTGGGTGGGGCCATTGAAGGCGACCGGTATCACAACGTACTGTTCCAGAACCCCGGTCAGGGGAACAACTGGCTGAACGTCAAGTTAATCGGCGGCCAAACGAAGGATGGGGTCGGCAAGAAAACCAACCGGGCAGCGATCGGTGCTCGCATCAAGGTGGTGACGGCAGGTCAGCAACCGCTGACGGTTCACCGGCATGTGTCCTCGGGCAGCAGTTTCGGGGCCAACCCACTGGAGCAGCACATCGGTTTGGGGAAGGCCGACCGCGTGGCGCTGCTGGAGATTTACTGGCCGACCAGCGGCACGACGCAAGTCTTCCGCGACATTGCCGTCAATCAGGGCGTGGTGATCGCCGAGTTCGCGAAGGACTACGAGAAACGGACGTGGAAACCGATCGCATTGCGGTAAGCCAAAGGCTGAATACCCTGCATCAATCGTGGCAGTAAAGTGTCGAGCCGGAGTCCATCCTTCGGTGGTGGCTCGTGGTAGGGCTTCTTCTGCTCGAAGAGTTTCAGCCGCGCACGGGCCTCGTCACCAAAACTCTGCACGTATTCTCGATCGGCCAGTGCCTTCTTCTGGAATTCGATGGCCTTGTCGAACTCTCCCGCCTCCGCATAAGCAACCGCGAGAGTACCGATATGTGTCGTCGTCTTCCAACTGTTCAACTCCCCGGAGGCGGACCACTTCATCACGACCTTGTCGTCCCTATCGAGGACCGGAGTATCCTTGCTTCGTGGCAACACCCACTGGCCGATCCATTCATCGTCTTCGGCATGAATAGTGGAAATGGGGACAAGTGCGAACAGCAGCACGACGGCGAAGCGAATCATCGCGACGACCTCTACACAAATGCGAGATCTGACGAACCGATTTTCACACGGACTAAAGTGAGCCGAAGGCGCAAAGTCTTTCCGAGTTATGGTATCAAGTGATCGGGACCAACTGAATGTACTTCGCGCGGTCAGGTATGAGACGTTTGAGTGAGTGGGTATCAGCTTTGCAATGCGGAGTTTTCAAAGTAGGTCGGGCTGTGCCCGACTGTCGGGCACAGCC
>DASZJS010000275.1:0-3131 GCA_035947935.1 Gemmata sp.
AATCAACGTACTTCTCCTGTGCGGCCCGTCTGGTCCGATTGGAGCCCATACACCCGATATTTGCTATGGTGGACTCGGCTATTCCTGTAACGGCAACCCTACCGTGAAAGGAATGGCGCTCCCCAAAGGTGGACGTGCCAGTTTTTGGACCGCGCGATTTGAAAAGGCATCGGTCACTGAAGGGGCCCTCCGAGTTTATTGGGCGTGGGGCGTCAATGGGGACTGGGAGGCAACGGCAAACCCTCGGACAGACTTTGCCCTCCAAACTTCGCTCTATAAGCTCTATCTGGTACATGTAGATAATCCGACCAGCCGAGATCGCGACTCCAACCTGGACCCGTTCGATCTGTTTCTGACCGAGTTCTTGCCACTGGTGAAAACTGCTTTGACTGCGGACCCAGGTTGACCATCCGGTCCCCTGTTAATCCTCTGCCCAATGGATTCCCAGAACCGAGTGCGAATAATCATGAGTAGCGCAATCCTCAAACCTAACGAACCTGTCGATCTGGCACGCAAACCTTGGCCTGAGATCGACCGCCTGACTTCTGACGCCGCGGTTCGGATGCCCAATCAGGTCGGGTGGTATCCTGACGTGAAAGTAGCTCTCGATTATGCCTTAGCCATCCTTCTGTTGCCTTGCGTCGGGGTTCTCGTCGGATTGGCCGCACTGGTGGTGAAACTAACGTCCTCTGGACCGGTGTTTTACACTCAAACCCGAATCGGATTGAACGGGCGGCGTTACAAAATCTTCAAGATCCGAACCATGCACCACAACTGTGAGATGCGATCCGGAATCAAGTGGTCCCAGAAGGGCGACAATCGGATAACGCGGGTGGGTAATTTCCTCCGGATCACACACATCGATGAACTCCCGCAATTGCTCAACGTCCTGTGTGGTGAAATGAGTCTTGTCGGTCCTAGACCCGAACGGCCCGAAGTCATCCAGGCCAAGGGGCTCGACCATCTCGTTCCCGGCTACAAGCACCGCCTCCTGGTGAAGCCTGGAGTGACTGGTCTCGCGCAGGTGCAACTCCCAGCCGACACCGATATCACGAGTGTCCGCTACAAGGTTGTCTACGACCTCTATTACGTCCAGAATCCGAATCTTCTGCTGGATATTCGATTGCTCTTCGCCACGGTCTTCAAAGCAGTTGGCGTCCGTCCGCGGTTGCTCCGGTGGCTCTTTCTCCTGCCCAGTCAGCGCAAGATAGCTGCAGTTTTCCAGAGCAGCGTCACAGTCGCGACCGAATCCGACTCGCGCACGGCCTTGCTACCGGCGTGACACCATACGAACCGAGTACCCTGGACCCGATTCTGTACCTGACGCATCGGGTGCCGTACCCGCCGGACAAGGGCGATCGAATCCGCAATTATCATTTGCTCCGGCAACTCGCAACGCGCGGCCGGGTGTGGCTTGGATGCCTGGCGGATGAGCCCATCCTCGCCGAAACGATGGGTAAGCTGAACGAGTTGAGCGAGCGCGTGGCGATCGTACCGATAGGTCGGCTCAGTCGCTGGGCCAAGGCCGGGTTTAGCCTCCTGACCGGGCGAAGTTTGAGCGAGGGACTGTTTTCGGAATCGCAACTGCGGCATGCGATTCGCACTTGGACAGCCCGAACGCGATTTCGAGCAGTAGTAGCCTCCGCTTCCAGCCTCGCCCCCTACCTCCGGCGGGATGGCCTGGAAAATGTGGCCTCTATCGTCGATCTGGTCGACGTTGATAGTCAGAAATGGCTCGATTTCGCTGCGGCAAGTCAACCACCACGGCGGTGGTTGTATCGACTCGAAGCGTCCCGGGTCCGAAAGCTAGAAACCGAACTTCCGCACTGGGTTCGAGCGGTGTCGGTGGTCAGCCGTGCAGAAGCCGATGTCTACGACTCGTTTGCAGGCCAGGGAGCCGCGACAGTCGCAACCAATGGTGTCGATCTGTCATACTTCCATCCGACTGACCGGCCAACAGAACTGGCGTGTGCATTTGTGGGTGCGATGGACTATTTGCCGAACATCGATGGTGTGTTGTGGTTTTCCAATAACGTTTGGCCAGCACTCCGAGCAAAGTTCCCGGGTGCTGAGTTTCGCATCGTCGGACGCAAGCCGACCGCGGCCATCCAGGCGCTCAAGTCGATCCCTGGGGTTGTCGTAACGGGGTCGGTTCCAGATGTTCGGCCATTCGTGACGACAGCCAGCGTCGTGGTTGCCCCTCTCCGACTGGCTCGCGGCGTTCAGAACAAAGTCCTCGAAGCACTTGCAATGGGGAAAGCTGTTGTGGCTGCTCCTCCAGCACTGGCTGCATTGCGAACGGAACCGGGACAGCATCTGTTGATGGCAGAGACGTCGACACAGTGGGTCGATGAGGTTGGCAGTTTGTTTGCCAACCCAGAGCGACGTAGAGAACTTGGTGCAGCGGGTCGCCGGTACGTCGAGCGACATCATCACTGGGAACACTGCTTGGAACCGCTTCTCCAGAGAATCTTTAATCCTTTGGGCGGTTCGATGTGACATTGACATCCGACCTCCAATTCACCCCATATACGTCTAGCCCCGTGGATATTGCTGACCCCCTCATTCTTGGACTCTCCAACGGATGTGCTGAGTCCCTGACTCAGGCCACAGTTCCTGTCGTTCTTGATGCGCGTGTAGTGACCGGCTCAGGCGGTGGGCCAGACAAAACAATCCTGAATTCGCCACGGTTCCTAGATCCCCTTGGATACCGGATGGTCTGTGCCTACATGCACCCTCCATCCGATCCCGGCTACGAAATGATCCAGACGAAAGCCGCCCGCTATGGGGCTCCACTGGTCTCCATACCAGATCGGGGGCCGTGGGACTGGCGTGTGCTAACCGGGTTGCTCGCAGTCTGTCGGCAAGAAAAGGTAACGATCTGGCATGGACACGATTACAAGACAAACGCTCTCGGTCTGTTGCTCAAGCGATTCTGGCCGATGCGATTGGTGACTACTGTTCACGGGTGGGTACACCACACCGCTCGCACGCCGTTTTATTACAAACTCGACCAGCTCTGCCTGCCCCGCTACGAACGAATAATTTGCGTGGCGGATGATTTGCTGGAATTCTGCTTATCATCCGGAGTCGCTGCAAAAAAGTGCGTCCTTCTGGAAAACGGCATCGAT
>DASZJS010000276.1:0-9954 GCA_035947935.1 Gemmata sp.
CTTGGGGTATTTGTCTCAGTGACTTCGTTCGATAGCCAATGAAGAGGATGCTTTGAACGGTAAATCGCGGTCATTTGATCGTCACTGACAAGATCGGCAAGGTACTGGCCACGGGCAATTCGGGCCTGTTTTCCGGCGACGTATTTGGCGGTCGCTGCCGGAAGTACCGGCTCCTCCACCAGCATTGTGCGAATCCGCTTGTGGATCGGACTGAAAAAGCCGGGGATATCAGAACGTGCTGCATCGATAGGGAGGATTTCCAGGAACCTAAGGGTCAAGCGCTTCGCGTCTCTTTCCTCCCGGATCATTTCTGTAAGCAAATCGGCAGTCTGCCCCACCAGATATTCATTGAATTTGTCTCCTTCTCCCACCGTCTCGCGTGCTGGCGTGGTCCGATACGGACCGTTGAGGATGATTCCCATCCCAGTAGAGATGGAGGTTGGAAAGGTTACCACCAGGTTTTCAGAGGACGGGACTGGTGAACCGTCCTCATCCAGGCGGATGGCAATTTGAACAGGTCTGTGCTTCTTGCCATGCCACTCGATTCCCTTCTCCCGAACCCGAAAGGTAGCGCTCGAATTGCGAGCCCTGATCGTAATGGTGCCGTCGCGATTCGCCTTGCGGCTCCAAGAATACCTGGCGTCCTCGGCAGTGACTTCGATGGATGCCAGGGTTCGTGTGAAGAGGAGCGTGATATCTTCAAGAACGCCAAATTTACCGTGGATAATCTCAAGTGCCGTTTCCGGAGACTTCATGTGCTCGTTGAAAATAAACTCGGGTTTCAGCTCCAGATGATTGAATGGCAATTCGAATCGAGTCAGTGCGGGGTTGAGGCCGTCCGGCTTTTGCAAGGACCGCAATCGATACAGGTCGTAGATCTCGAAGTTCGCATCGCCGCAGAACACTTGCGGAGTGGCGGTAAACGCGAATACACTCTTGAATCCCAGGCCGAACTTCCCCGTCTTCAGCAGTTCGTCTTCAGACGTGCTGTCTTCAAACGAAGAGATGGCCTCGACGTGCTTCACAGCAAATCGTTCGGTCGCGTTGTGTTCGACGATCAGCCGATCCGACAGTATCTGGAAAGCAATCTCGGTTGCCCCATGATCATCGGCATTCTGGAGAAGTTCATAAACGAAGTGGGTCGGATCGGCGTACAACGAAATCTGCGTGCGCCTGGATTTCAGCTTCGTTCCAAGCTCACGCTCGTTCTTTCGTGAGATAGCGTCGTAGTCGATCATCTCGCGTTACCCGTTGGTGATCTCGATGGTGCCAGTGGTGATCAGCTCCGTTGTGATGTCCGCTTGTTCAGATGCCTTCTTGAGTTCATCGGAGTGCAGGTCGTAGTCCCGCTTAGCCGCATCTATCTGGGCGTGGCGCATCCTGCGAATCTTCTCCTCGGTGGCGGAAGCAAGCTGTTCCTCAAGAATTGCGATGCGCCCTTTGTGACTCGCGGATAAGCTCGTTTGCTTGAACTGGGCCAGTTGAGTGATCTGCTTGCGATAGGTGCTCAGCGCAGTATTCCACATCTGATAGTGACGGGACTCCAGTTCCTTTACTTGCGTAGGGGAAAGCGACCGGTCTTCCGGCGGAGAGTAGTTCGTAGCTGATTGGAGCAATTCCAGCAGTCTTGTGTTGATAGTTTCATCAAGCGCGACTGCCACAACATTCAAATCTCGTCGCAACCCGATCAGTTCCCATTGGAACACGGCGAAGGGATGTACGCCCCTGGGTAGCTTGTTATCGTTCAGAACCAGATGGACTTCGGCGTTGCCAGTGGCGTCGAGTGCCTTCGCGGCCTGCCGCATCAGGGGATGAACGGGCGTCAAAAGGTGAGCTGCGCGATTCTCGTTGGCACAGTGGCCATCGAAGGTAATCTGGAGGTGGGGATCGGAGCCCTTCAACCAACGTTCCCAGTCTCGCTGATAACCAGTTCCTTTCCCCGACAATTCTCGAGCATCGGTCAGCATGCGACTTCTGGTTTTCTGATTCACCCGCAGGGTCTTGAGCGGCCCCTCTCCGAGGATTGCGCCGGAATCCCCAAGGGAACTGAGGTATTGGCCCAACAGGTTACTCATGGCCGATGGAGCGAGCCAATAACTGGAAGCATTCTCGACTTCCTCGGCAAACCGCTTTTGCGTGGGCAGGTTGATACCGAACAGTTCTGATTGCTGTTCTTCTAGGCGTTGCTCTTCTTGAAGCAGTCGAATCTCGTTGTCGGCAAGTTGCTGTAGCTTGTTGCGACGTTCGTCATCGGACAGGTTGGGATCAATGGCGATGTCCTGAATGTCGGAAGTGATCTTCCCAAGGATTTCTTCGCTTGCCCCAAGAGCCTGCTCAAAAATCCCGATTCGCTTCAGGCAACGTTCGTAGATATCCGCATCAACTGTGCCGGGAGTAACCAGGTTGTAGATGCTGACGAACTCGCTTTTCTGCCCGTTGCGATCGATGCGACCAATCCGCTGCTCAACCCGCATCGGGTTCCAGGGCAGGTCGTAATTGATCATGCAATCGCAGAACTGGTAGTCGAGGCCTTCGCAACCCACTTCCGAGAACAGCAGCACATCGATAGCATCAGGCTCAATCTTCTCCTTCTCGAAGCGCTTTCGTAATGCGGTGCGTTCCTCGTCGGCAACGCCGCCGTGTACGAGGCCGACACGGACACCCGCTTTGCGCAGGCCTTCGAACAGGTAACGCAGCGTATGCCGGAACGAACTGAAAATCATGACCCGGTGGTTTCTGGGCTCCGTCTGCTTTTGCCCAACAATCTTCACTACAGCATCCAGCTTCGGATCCTTCGAACCGAGCTTCCTGGCCATCGTGACTACAACTTTCACTTTCTCCGCGATTGTTTCCAGTTCATCGGGATCGGTCTGCAACTCGTCGATATCGACCTCCGACAATTCCTCGTCACTGACGTATCGTGAGAGTATGTCCTCGATGAATGGTGCCAGGCCAAACAGGCAACTTGCCGCCTGCCGCCGGATCGTGGTCATCATGAACTTGACATTGAGCGAGCCATGAAGGTCGGCGAAAATCTCGGCCTGGACCTTGAGCAGGGCATCGTGGAGTTGCCGCTGTTGTTCCGTAAAGTCGATCTCCACGGTTTTGGGCCGGCGAATCGTGAAGCTCTCGATATCGCGTCGTCGAGTGCGGTTGATGATGCTCGAAAACGTATGCAACTCTTCCAGTTCACCAATGATTCGCACTCGTTGATCTTCGGCAATCTTCGATGCCGAGAGGCGGCTCCTGAGGTCCAGCACCTCTGGATTGTTCGCCAGCATCGTCCTGCCCCAGGCCGTCTCTCTCGCCTGCTCAAGGCTGGATAGAGCCTTGGCTTGCCAGCCCTTGGAGGCGCTACGCGCATAGGTCACCGCCGAATTGATCATCGGATTCGGTTCTGACATGTGCGCAAAACTCTGGCGATCGATCACGACATCTGGCCGAAGCAGATTTAGAAGGCAAAATAGGTCGCTATTCGCCAATTGCAGCGGCGTGGCGGTCAGGAAAACGGCCGCGTTCGCGTTTTCGCAAAAGTAACGGACGACCCGGTAAGCGTAGGTCTCCGGATTGGAAATGCGGTGAGCCTCGTCCACGATGACCAGATCAAAACGGGGCGGTGGATCGAGATCCAAGAGGCAAGGCTGGGTCTTTTTTCGAGCTCCATCAGTCCCCATCAGGATTTGCTGATTCAGGATGGAATAAGGCATGATCCCGTACCGATGGTTTTCAGGCCACTGACCATCCAAGTCACATTCCGAAATGCAGTGCCGAAGGATTTGCCCGTCAAAATGCTCGAAGGTCTGGTCGAATCGCTTCATCTCACTCTGCCACTTTTTCTCAGCGATCAGTGGCCGGGGACAGATAATCAGGACCGAGTTGACGTCCTGCCGTGCCTGGAGTTCCCGGAGGATCAAGCCGGCTTCGATGGTCTTGCCGACGCCCACGCCATCGGCGATCAGCAGCCTTGGCCGATCCGCACGGATGAAACGCAGGACAGGGCGGAACTGGTACGCGATGAAGTTGACGCGTGCTGCATTCAGTGAGTAGAGAGTGGATGTGCCAGGATGCTTAATGTACCGGGCCGTGAGCATAGCGCGGCACTGGTCAGCCGAAAGTTTCTCCGAGGCGACAGTTTCCGGGTCAACGGCGACAAGCTGCGACGCGAAGAACGAACGGGTCCTTCCGTCCAACAAGACCAAGTACTGGACCTCCGGGCCGGACGTGTTGACGTTAATCACGGCACCGCATTTGTCCGGCTGGGATTTCAGGCGGACCAGTTGTCCGGGGTTGAATTCGGTTGAATCAGCCATGGTTGACCTCGTGCCCGATCATCTTGGACCCAGGTGGAGCAAGCTTACCCGCCCGAAAAAGCGAATACCCTGAATGCGTGATGCAAGCGACGGCTCTGCATCCGCCTCTACTGTTTTGATGCTATGGTTTGGGTATCGGCACTATTTGATCATTAAGCAATGGCCGCGCCAAACGCTTCAGCGATTGCTGGCATGTGTCGGGAAATCGAATTCTCAGGTGCCTTTTTTCTTATCTTCCAAATCCACTTCAAGGCGGTCAAGCTGGGCATCAAGCGTCTGGTAGTGCTTCATCCCAAGCAGCCGGGCCGCCCGCGTTTTATTCCCATTAGCTTCACTCATGGCTCGACGCAAGTAGTGCCTTCGCAATGAGTTTATGTGTTCTTCCAGATCGAACCCATCGCCGAGCGGCTGTTCCAGCATGTTCAGGGTCTGGTCGCAGTCCATTTCCCCGATGGCAGACGTGATATCCTGGCGATCGATCACATTGTTGTCCGTCATTACCGCAGCTTGGAGCAAAGCATTGTATAGTTGCCGGACATTGCCGGGCCATCCGTACCGCTTCACAAACTCCGTTGCGGCAGTAGAAATAGTTTTGTCCTTGTAGCCGGGTTCACCTTCCTTGAAGTCCTTGTTAATCATCGCCAGAAAGGCGTTGGCAAGAAGCGGGATGTCGGTCCGACGCTCCCGTAGCGGCGGCAACTGGAGAGTAATGACGGCGAGCCGGTAATAAAGGTCTTCGCGAAACCGTTGGGCCTTGATCTCCCGTTGCAGGTCCCGGTTCGTCGCCGCCACGATCCTGACATTGCTGGT
Source organism: Gemmata sp. (assembly GCA_035947935.1). Taxonomy (GTDB): domain Bacteria; phylum Planctomycetota; class Planctomycetia; order Gemmatales; family Gemmataceae; genus Gemmata. The sequence continues at coordinate 5,121 of DASZJS010000276.1, forward strand.
CAGAAGCTCGTCTCCACCGACGGCCCGGAACTCGCGGTAGCACGAATTTTTCCCGGTCGGAGGCTGCAAAACCCGGAGCAACTTCGATTGCAGCAACGGGTCGCATTCCCCGATCTCGTCGAGGAACAGCGTGCCGCCGTCGTTCCTCGTGAAGGCACCGCTTCGTTTCTTGTCGGCACCGGTGTACGCCCCTTTCGCATGGCCAAACAGTTCGGCTTCAAGAAGGTCCCGGGGGATTGCTGCACAGTTGATTGCCTCGAAAGGTCCGCTGCTACGACGGCTCGCCTTATGGATGGCCTGGGCAAACACCTCTTTTCCTGTGCCGCTCTCGCCCAGCAACAGGACAGGAACATCGCGAAGGGCGGCCCGCTGTGCCCGCCCCACCGCAAGCCGTATCGGCGTACTGCCGCCGACCACCTGCTCAAATCCCTCAACATCCGCCGGATTCCTAGAGGCGAGGTGTTGGAGTGCGATATCGCGGTCACGGATGAGATCGGGAACGACTTCCTCAAACAAGGCCGCGGGGATTTTTGCCTCATGGAGTTTTCCCCGTCCCGTCTGGTAGAAGCTGGCCGGGTAACGGCTCTTCCCCAGTAGAACCCAGACAACGGCCATGGCCGGCGTCCCAGGGCTTAAAAGGATGCAAAGCTTGGCCCGGTTGCGTGCCACTTGCTCGGAAATTTCTGACAGGACCCGGTTCGTGCATCGAAAGATGCCGTCGTAATCGGTGGGGTCTGCGAGATCGACGGGATGGATCACAGGTTTGCAGCCCAGCCATTTTGCAAATGGCTTGTGAACGACATCGGCATAGTTGCTCAGGAGATGCACCTCATCGAAGCTGCCTTCATTGACCGCCGTCTTCAGGGGTCCCGGCTTTTCGCCGTATTTGCCGCCAATCTTCGCAGCCGCACGCAATTCTTCCCCGGCCGCGCCGAGGTCGTCGATCATTGCCAGAAGATCTGCGTGGCCGATCCAGGAAATGAGAATGCGGTACTGTGCCATTTATCCATAACCCCATTTATGGTTTAACAAAATTTATTATACCTACAGCCAAAGCAAAAGGAAAGCGGGCATGTGGAGGTTTTTTCCGTGATCGCGCAAGATACTTAATTCTCGTCTGTTGCGACCGGCTTCAGGTTGCCGTCCGGTGGTCGGTTTCGTGCTTGGCACATGGTTTGTTAATGACTGGTTCCGTCGCAATTTAACCAGTGCCGCGAAGGGTGGCAGGAGACCAAAATGACACAGACCCTCGATCACAAGTTCACTGAACTCACCACCTCGGGCCTCGATGTCCAACTGGACCTGATGGTCACGGATCGCGAAACCGTCATCGAGTTGTTGAAGTACGACGAGGTTCCGGCCCGTGAGGAATTCGCCCTCTCGGCCCTCAAGGTGGGCGTACTCGCCATTCGCCAGGCTTGCGGGGTCGTGGACGCCCAGTCAATTAAGGAAGAGTGTCAGAAATTCGTCGAGGTCGTCGGCAAAACCCTGACCTGTCACGCAGAGTCGATGTCGGGCAAAGTGGAGAATTTGCTCGGAAAATACTTTGACCCGTCCAGCGGCGAATTCAACCAGCGGCTGGACCGGCTGGTCCGCCGGGACGGTGAACTCGAATCGCTGCTGGGCAGACACCTAAACGGTGACGGCTCTTCGCTCACGAACACACTGGAGAAGCACATTGGCCCAAACAGTCCCCTCCTCCAGATGCTGTCGCCGGATCAACGAAAGGGAATCCTCGCTGCCCTGAAAGAATCACTCGACCTCGTACTGGGTGAACACAGCAAATCGATCGTCGGCCAGTTCTCCCTGGACGACAAGGAGTCGGCCCTGTCCCGGCTGGTCGGTGAGATCACTGAGAAGAATGGGAGCCTTCGCCAGGACTTGGCCAGTGACCTGGAGACCATCTGGAAGGAGTTCTCGCTCGACAACGATGAGGGGGCATTGTCCCGGCTCGTTAACCGTGTCGAGCGTGCCAACCGAACCATCCTCGATGAATTCTCCGCTGATAATGAGCTTTCGGCGCTGAACAAGATGGCCAAGCTTCTTGAATCCACAAACAAGAGCATCGATGCGAGCCTGTCGCTCGACCAGGAACAGTCCCCGTTGTCACGCCTTCGGCGTGAGATCCTGACGGTGATCGAGGGCATGAGCAAAGCGAACATGGAGTTCCAGGAACAGGTTCGCGTCTCACTTGAGTCGATGAAAGCCCGCCGAGCAGAAGCGGCCCGCTCCACCATGCACGGCCTAGATTTTCAGAAGGTCGTCGGCGCATTCGTGCAACAAGAGGCACAACGTCTCGGTGATTTGTTCGAGTCTACCGAGGACACGACGGGGCTCATCGGCCGCTGCAAGGTCGGCGATTTCGTGGTCTCTCTGGGCCACGAGAGTGCGGCCCCGGATTCGCGAATAGTGTTCGAGGCGAAAGAAGACCGGTCGTACAAACTTAAAGACGCTCTGGCCGAGTTGCAGAAGGCCCGGGAGAACCGGCAGGCACAGGTCGGAGTATTCGTCTTCTCGCGGGAAACGGCTCCGGAGGGGATTGAACCGCTGACCCGTTGGGACCGGGATGTAGTCGTGGTGTGGGACGCCGAGGATCCGCAAACGGATTTTCTGCTCAAAGCGGCTATCTCCGTTGCCCGAATGATCGCGGTTCAAGACCGCAGGGTTACGGAAGAAGCCACGGCCGACATCGCAGAAATGCAGGCAGCCATTGACGCCCTTTGTCGCGATGTCGGTATACTCGACGAGATCGTCAAATGTGCGTCCGCCGCACAGAACCACTGCGAAAAGATTGTATCGAAAGCAGGCGGGCTCAAGAAGAAGATCGATGCCAGTCTGGCCGAGCTCCAGACGCACGTTCAGGGCCTGGCTGACCATGGAATGAAGTGAGATTGCTTTGATCCCGCCGATGGTAGCGGTGCGGCAAGAAGAAGCGCCAGTAGGGTTTCCGACTGGCTTGCCCGGGCCGGGAAACGTAAAGCAATCTCTAACCTCCTCGGCAGTAAATCGGAAATGTATCCGCGATGCCCTCCACCAACTTCGAGTTCCTGCGAAAGACTCCCGACTTCGCCATCCTCGCGGATCTGGCGGGGCTCGCAGAGGCGTATGCCCAGCCGGACGCCGTGGCGGCTGTGGTTAAGCTCCGCACTTTCGGCGAAACGCTTACCCTCGCTCTGTATTCGCGCTTCCGACTAACCAAGCCGATCCAGGCGAACTTCAACGATCTCCTGGTGCTTCATGGATTCCAGGAAGTTGTCCCTTCTTTCGTGGTCACGATACTGCACGCGATCCGAAAGGAAGGCAATCGAGCCGCGCACGGCGAGAAAGTCGTGACACCGACCGCTCTCTGGGTGTTGCGGCAAGCGTTTACCCTGGCGAGTTGGATTCATGTTGCCCACGGCGGTGGGCATGCGAGTGACCTGCCCACATACGTCGAGCCCGCTCGCGAGGATGCGGCTACCGCCGCGCTCGCAACCCCCGCTCAGAAAAACGCCGTACTCGCGAAGCTGGCCGAGCAGGATCGGCAACTCGATAAGTTGCTCACCGATCTTGCTGTCGCGCGAGCGAAAGCGAAGACTGCCGAGGCCACACTCGCCGAGTTGAAGGCAGTGCAAGAACAGGCTCTCGCCGCTGGCGAGGCTGCGGCACACGCGCTGGACCTCGACGAGAAAACTACGCGGCGGCGGATCATCGACCGCTACCTCGCCGACGCCGGGTGGAATGTCGGCCCCGAAGGGAAGGACACGGACGACGTGAAACAGGAAGTCAAAGTCCCCGATCCGTCCACGCCGTCCGGCATCGGCGAAGCCGATTACGTCCTGGTCGGTACCGATGGGCTTCCCCTCGCCGTGGTCGAGGCAAAGAAGGCGAGCGTCGATGCCGAGGCCGGATGGGGTAAGGCGAAACTCTACGCCGATGGCCTGGCGAAGATTCATGGGGTGCGCCCCTTCATCTTCACGACCAACGGCTACGACATCTGGTTCTGGAACGATGCGGTCGGCGAGCCGCAGCGAAAGGTGTACGGCTTCCATTCTCGTGAGTCGCTCGTCTACCGCCGGTTCCAACTTGCCGAGAAAAAGCCGCGGGCCGAGGTTGCCCCCGCCCCTGGGATCATCGACAAGCGGCTTTACCAGCAGGAAGCCGTCAAGAAGATCGTCGAGCGATTCGCCCAGAACAATCGGAAGGCGCTCATCGTCCAGGCCACCGGGACGGGGAAGACTCGCGTCGCGGTCGCGCTCTGCTCGGCCCTGAGCCGGGCACGCTGGGCTCGCCGCGTCCTCTTCCTGTGCGACCGCCGAGCGCTGCTCGATCAGGCCGACCATGCCTTCAAGGACTTCCTAGAAGACTTGCCCCGCACCACCGTGACCGCCGGAACGTCGCACGACAAGGACAAGCGGATCTACCTGGCCACATACCCGGCGATGATGAAGTGCTACCAGACCTTCGATGTCGGCTTCTTCGATCTGATCATAGCCGACGAAACGCACCGGAGCATTTTCAACCGTTACCGCGACATCTTCGACTACTTCGATGCCTGGCAGGTTGGCCTCACCGCAACCCCGGTCAGTTTCGTCAACCGGCATACGTTCCAGATGTTCGGCTGTGAAGTGGATGACCCCACTTTCAACTACACCTACGAGGAGGCGCTCACCAACGATCCGCCTTACCTCGTGCCCTACGAGGTGGAGACATACACTACCGAGTTCCTCCGCAAGGGGATCAAGTACGCGGACATGAACCGTGAACAGCGAGAGCAACTGGAAGCCGAAGAGGATGACCCGGAGGCGATCGACCACGACCGCGAGGACGTCGATCAACGCATCTTCAACCGGGA
>DASZJS010000277.1:0-1538 GCA_035947935.1 Gemmata sp.
GGGCGACAGCGAGTCGGGCCTCTGCATCACTGATGTCAGGATTCAGAAACGGGGCTGTAGGAAGCGAAAACAAGGTTCTGGGCGGATCGTCGGCAACCCTTCCGTTACGCGCCCGAACGGCCAACGATGGGTAAGGTGCGGTTGCCCGTAATCCGCCCAGAACCCAAGAAAATCTGAAAAGTCTCGCGTCCGCACTGTCCTGTGAGTGGAGTTGGCGATTTATCACTGACTAAGAAGAAGTCCCGCCAAACCGCCAACTTGGATAAGTAGACTGACGCCCCGGATTGGAGCCACATTTATGGATGGTGTGTTGTTTTCCTTGTGTCTATACTTGTGGGACTCGCCGATCCGTCCCCCAGATTGCGCCCCCTGGCGCTGGCCGTACGTTCCCGAGTACCTCGCGGTTGCACGTTTGGAGGTTCATTGAAGTCCACGATGATGTCATCTCCGCTTCTGGTCCCAAGCATGCTGGAGCGGGCTGGGAAACTGTTTCCTCGTGTTGAGATCGTCTCGTATCTACCCGATGGTTCTCGCCATGGCTATACGATTTCCGATCTCCACGGACGCTCGCGGCATTTGGCAACTGCGCTCCGTCGGGCGGGAATCCGCCGAGGTGACCGAGTTGGCACTCTACTGTGGAATGGGCATGAACATCTGGAGGCCTACTTCGGGATCTCCGCGGCGGGCGCCGTTGTGCACACTCTGAGCGTGCGTCAACATCAGGACGAACTCGCCTACATCATGAATCACGCTGAGGATCGCTTCCTCATCGTCGAGGATGTGCTTCTCGATGTTTGGCAACAGGTGAAGTCGCGAGTGCATTGCGAGCGTATCATCGTGGTCGACCGCGGCAAGGGATTGCCCGCCGGAACGGAATCCTACGAGGCGTTTCTGGCGGAAGCAGGCGACGACCCGCAGTATCCCGATCTTGAGGAACACGACGCTGCCGCGATGTGTTACACCTCCGGCACCACCGGCCGGCCCAAGGGTGTCCTCTATTCACACCGGTCCATTGCGCTCCATTCGCTCGCGAGCTCGATGCCCGATCACTTCAACATCAGTCGCCATCACACGGTTCTGCCTGTTGTCTCCATGTACCACGTCAATGCCTGGGGTCTGCCTTACTCGGCGGTGATGAACGGAAGCAAGCTGGTCTTGCCCGGACGGAACCTGCAGCCGGCTCCCCTCCTCGACATCATGCAGGCCGAGCAGGTAACGCTCGCCGCCGGGGTTCCGACCATATGGATGGGAATATTGGATGCGCTCGAAAAGGACCCAGGCCGTTGGAACCTTGCGAGCGAGTTGCGCGTTCTCATCGGGGGCGCAGCAGCTCCCGAATCGATGTTCCGCCGGTTCGACAAGTTCGCCATTCAAGCGATTCAAGCTTGGGGCATGACAGAAACGAGTCCAGTGGCTACCGTCTGCGTACTGAAACCGGGCATGGAGGCATGGCCAAATGAAGAACTTTACCGGCTGCGAGCCCGACAAGGGCTCCCGCTGCCATTCGTCGAAGTGCGTGCCGTCGCGGACGAGGGTGA
>DASZJS010000278.1:0-3195 GCA_035947935.1 Gemmata sp.
ACCTCAATGGCTTTTGGCACATCCATCTTCTGCCGCCCTGTGAACTCGTACTTCGCTACGAGTTCATCGACCTGATACTTCTCACCGAGTAGTCCAACGACGAGAACGAGTTCGATAGCGAACCGATCCCGATCATTCCCGACGCGGAAATAGAGCGATTCGAGATCGTGGAGTTGTTCTTCCTTGACGGCCTTACGGTATGCTTCCGAGAGCTTTGGAGGTGGCGTGAGTTTCTTCGCTGCATCGCGAAAGCTGTTACCGGCAGCCGTGCGAACGTGTTTCGTCTCGTATGTCGCGAGGATTTTCCGTTTCCGTTCGAGGAGCATTTCCTTGATAGCGTTCAAACTCGGCCCGAGGCCAGCAATTTGGGAAGGATCGAGGTGAATGGCGTTCCGGAGTTGTTCTTCCGTGAATTCATCGGTGTCGCCGAAAGTCAGCAGTTGGTCGAACAGTGGCGATACCATGTCCGGTGGCGGCGCGGTTGGACTGGGGAACTTCGCCGGGTCGTACCTTTGGTACGTGTGAACGATTCCTCCGGGCGTTTTCACTTCCTGGGGTTCCATCGCAATCCTCTGGCTGGCGAATGATACCCATTCTACTCGCGTGGCTACCCAACTTGTTGAGAAAGAACCCGTAGACAGAGGAGTTTCAGCGTTTCCAAGGATAAAGCCGACCTGGTTCGAAGGTTCGTCACGTCTCGTAGGTGATGCGGCCGTGGCGGGTGCCGCGGCTAATCTGATCGGTTGCGTAGAGTCCTGCCAAAACGAACTCCGCGCAGCTCGCCCGCACGGCATCGGAAGCCCCAGCATTTACTTCAAAAGCTTTTTCCCATGCCTTGGGCACGCGTTTCATCCTCTTGGCGTACTCGACACATGGCAGCATGTCGCCGACTTCGATTTTGACTCCCTTGCCAAACACCTCCGTGATTTCTTCCAACCCATGCTTGTCGATATATTCCTCGAATACCACGCGAATCGCATCCGCGAGGATCGATTCCAGCACCTGTTTCTCACTCATCTGATGGGAACCCATCAAATCGAGTTCGAGTTTACCGAGTGCTGATGTTGGAAGATGCCCGAGGTCGCTGATCCGCGGCACCGCGGGTTTTTCTCCGAGCCGCACTCCGCGGTGTCGGGCTGAGGCGACCATCGTGCGATAGTTGGCGATGCTGAAACGTGCGCTTACGCCGCTGGCTTGATCGACATACTTCGATTTCCGTGCCGAAACGCTGATTTGCTCGACAATCTCCTTCATGAAGAATGGAACGAACACAGGGAATTCTCCGCCCAGGTCGAGTGCGGCCTCCTGCTCCATGATTTCCACGCCAACAACACGTTCCGTGGGATAGTGCGTCTGGATCAGGGAGCCGATCCGATCCTTGAGTTGTGGGATGACTTTCCCGGAACGGTTGAAGGTACTCGGGTTTGCTGAGAACAAGATCAACACATCGAGATTGAACTGGATCGGATACCCGCGGATTTGCACATCTCGTTCTTCCAGGATGTTGAACAGTCCCACCTGGATCAGTTCATCCAGTTCGGGAATCTCGTTCATGGCGAAAATGCCGCGGTGCATGCGAGGGATCAGCCCAAAGTGGAGGGCATCCTCAGCCGACATACTCGTTCCCGCAGCGAGTTTTGCGGGGTCGATTTCACCGATCACATCCGCGAACTTTGTGCCCGGGGCGAGCCGCTCGGCATAGCGCTCAGATCGATGCCACCAGGCAATTGGAATTTGATCTTCCGGCGTGTTCCGGAGCAGTTCTTTCCCAACCCTGGTGATCGGCGCAAACGGATCTTCGTGAACGGGGCTGCCTGGGATGTCCAGATAGGGGATGTATTCATCCAGAAAGCGGACAAGCGACCGCATCAGACGACTTTTGGCCTGTCCTTTCTCGCCAAGAAAAAGCATGTCGTGCCCGGCTAATGCAGCGATGCTGATCTCCGGAATCACGGTGTTTTCGTACCCAATGATACCGGGGAATAGCGTTTCGTTGGCCTTGAGGGCCGCGAGGAAATTGTCCCGGAGTTCGTGCTTGATGGGTTTGGGTCGCCAGTCACTCTCGCGGAGTTGCTTGAGGGTGGTCGGCCGGTTCGCAGGCATGAGGGTGTATCCTTGTCAGCGATAACAATCGTGCCCGATGCCTCGATCAGTCTTCACAAGCAACGGCACTCTCCTCACGCATTTTAGGAGCTTTGATTCGAGACTTCTCTGCAAGTTTTCAGAACCCGGGCCTGACGAGGTAACAGATCGCTGGTTCGATTGCTCCAGTTACCGCTTCGGATACGGAGGAGTCCGCCAAGGTAAACATCAAACTCCTTGGGTCATCGTTTCATTGGCTCTCCCAGGTTTGGCCATTTCGGTGGCAGCGCGTTTTCCACCGGCTATCCGCGATCGACCAGGAAATTCCAGGGGTTTCGCCCGCGCTTCACCCCTGGAAATCGTCCCGTAGAGGTTTACTCCAAAACCTCACTCACGACACCCGAGCCAACGGTCTTACCGCCTTCACGGATGGCGAACCGGTTGCCAGCTTCGAGAGCTATTGGCCGGTCGAGTGTTACTTCCACGCGGGCATTGTCGCCCGGCATCACCATCTCAACACTCTCCGGCAGATTCACAACTCCCGTCACGTCGGTCGTCCGGACGTAGAACTGTGGCTTGTACCCGCCGAAGAACGGTGTGTGCCGCCCACCCTCGTCCTTGCGGAGGGCATACACCTCAGCCCGGAAGCGGGATTGCGGTCGGATGGACTTTGGAGCAATGAGTACCTGACCCCGCTGGACCTGATCGGCTTTCACGCCACGCAGTCGTACCCCGACATTTTCGCCAGCCACAGCCAATGGCTGTGGTCGGTGAAATGCCTCGACACTGGTGACCACGGTCTCGACAACCTCGTTGAGACCGATGATCTCCACTCTGTCGCCCGGTGCTACTCGCCCCTGCTCGACCTTCCCGGTGGCCACAGTCCCAAGCCCCTCGATCGAGTAGACACCCTCGACCGCCAGCAGGAATGGCTTATCCACTGCCCGCACGGGATCTGGGATGTGTCGATCCAGCACCGCGAGCAACTCGTCGATGCAGCCGCGGAACGTAGGGTCTGCCGGATGATCCAAAGCACCTTTCGCGTTACCCCGAACGAACGGGACGGTGGATCCATCAAATCCATAACGGGTGAGCAACTCTCGTGTCTCCAGT
>DASZJS010000279.1:0-5658 GCA_035947935.1 Gemmata sp.
CTTATAATCTGCGTTCTCTGCGAAATCTGCGGATCAATATGTTTCTGCTGAGCAGCCAATCACTTCTTCGGACTTACATCGAAATCCACGGGTTTCAGCTCCGTGGTCGGGCCGACGATGGTGATCGGATCGCCAAACCGACCCTTGACTCCGCCCTTGAGCCCGTTTTCGTGCCAGTAGACGATCCGGAACTTGCCGACTGGTGCGTTCTTGATCTCGAAATTCCCGTTCTCGTCTGTAATCGCGTAATAGGGGTGTTCAAACACCCGCACGTATCCCGTCATCCAGCCGTGAATCGTACACTTGTACTGAATCGGCGAACTCTCCGCGACGATGGGCTGCGGCAGCTTAAACTGATCCATCTTCGGAATTGTCTGGTTAAACTCAAGGTTATTCGTACTGCTCCAGAAAAAGTTGTGCGGAACAGGTGCCTGGTTTTTTACGATAAGCGTGTCGCCTGGACGGGCTGTGGTAATACGTTCCACGAACATGCAGCACGGTTGGCCAATGACCACCTCAGCCGGTTTCCGCTTCGCATCCTCCGGGTTGATCTGAGCAGGGGTAAACTTCGCCTTTGCATCAGTGGCATCATCAGGACGCAGCCAGACGACGACATTCTTGACGCCGCGGTTCTTTGGGTTGACGATCACGGATTCATCCAGAATGTCGCCCTTACTCAGACAGTGATCTTTGTCCTGGGTAACATTTAGTGCCTCCCGCTTTGGGATGGGCGTGCCGGCGGGGAAAACGACCTGACCTTTGACCGAGACCCATTTGTCATCGGCTGATGCAACCGAGACGGATGCAAATGCGACTACGAGGACGAGAAACCGAACACGGAACATGGGATGTAGCTCCTCAGTGTGGAGAGATTGGGCAGATAGGCGGATAGGTGGGATCGAAGCGCATGCCAGTCGCATTCTATTCACCGGGACAGGCGGCGTATAGTCAATCGGCTTACGTCATATTCAAGATCGCCAGCGCTTCCGCATGAACCTTGCCATTACTTGCGAGTGAGTCTGGGCGATAGATTGTTTGTGTACCCTTCCAGTCCGTGAATGTGCCACCCGCTTCCTCGACAATCGCTTTGGTTGCCGCAATGTCCCACGGGTTTACCCCGTGTTCGATCATTAGATCCGCAGCACCCTCGGCAACCAGAACAAATCCATAAAAATCCCCGTACCCGCGTTGACGGGACGTACGGGTCGCCAGTTCAAGAAACGCCTTCTCCCTCCCGGCTCGTATAAACCAGTTGATGCTCGAATAGCAGAGCAGGGCATCGGACAGCTTTGCCACGTCCGAAACGTGGATCTTTCGCTCGTTCATGTAGGCACCCGCACCGCGCAGTGCCCGATAGGTCATCCCAAACACGGGGATGTATGCCACTCCGCCAATCTGTTCGTTTTGATATTCCAGCCCGATAAGAGTTGCCCAGATAGGGATGTGGCGGACAAACGATTTTGTGCCATCGATCGGGTCGATGATCCAGCGAAACCCGCTGGTGCCGGCTTGGTCCCCATATTCCTCACCGAGAAACCCATCGTTGGGAAACGCTACGGCCACCAAGGAACGGATCAGTTCTTCCGCCTTGCGATCGGCGATGGTCACCGGGCTGTCATCGGCTTTGTGTTCGACCTCGAACGTGGTTTCGTAGTATTCGCAGGCAAGATCGCCTGCTTTTTGAGCTGCCTCAACGGCCAGATCGTAGCGTGTGCGCCAGTCGGCGTTCATCCAATTCTCCGTCGACCATTTAGAAAACTACGCCACATCGACAGCAGCAACAATGGGTGGGTGGGTCTTGGCATAGGCGGCACACCCGACAATGCCGGAGTCGTCCTGGAGGGCCGCTGGCACGCACCGGACTCCATTGGCCGCTCCGGGAAGCGTGTATCGTTGTGCGATTTCCCAGATTCGCTCGATGAATGTGTCCCCAAGGGCACCCGCGACTCCGCCGCCAATGACGATGACTTCGGGGCTAAGAAAATTGACCACCCCGCCAATCGCTGCACCGAGAGCCCGCGCTGCATCATCGACGAGTTGAACCGCCACTGGATCGTCTTTCTGGTAATAATCGGCAAGATGGGAACTCCGGACGTTCGCAAGATCAACGCCCTTCCATTCCTTGCGAACGCGCTTCGGCGCATCGTCGAGAATGTCCTTGGCGCGCCTCATCATGTACTTTCTGCCCGCGATACTCTCCAGTTCGGTCCCTTGCCGCCAGTGGAGGATCATGTGGCCGATTTCCCCTGCGTTCCCGTTGAAGCCGGTGAACAACTCGCCATTGAGGATCACACCGCCACCTACACCCGTGCCAACGAATACGCCCAAGACGTTTCGGGCACCGAGAGCAGCTCCGTGTGCGAACTCCCCATACGTGCCCATCCGCACATCGTTCTCCACCACCAGAGGCCAGCGCCATGCGGCGGGCATCAGTGGCTTGAGATCGACATCCCGCCAGTCGAGATTAGGGGCATACTTGATCCGGGTGGTGCCAATCTCAATCTGCCCTGGTATGCCGATTCCCATACCGCGAATCTGCGCCAACTCGACGTTGGCCTCCCGGATTACAGCTTCAACGCCTTGCACGATCCGGCCAAAAACACCAACTGGCCCACCATCCGCAGATGTGGGCTGCTTGGACCGGGCGAGCAACTTCAGGTCGTCGTCGAATAGCCCCGATAGAATCTTCGTTCCACCGAGATCGACGCCCAACCAATATCCCGCGCTCATGCCGGCCTCCGTGGGGTACCCTGTCGAGGGCGATGAGGTTGGCTTGGACGGATAGTTTTGGTGCTTCTCTATGTCTTTTCCACCCAAACACAAGACGTTCACCATATTCTCCTCGATGCTCTCGTGTCTGGGTCAGCTGAACCGCGAGTTTGGCTCAGTGACGCCTATTGTAAGACTCGTTTGCGTTCACTCAAGAGGTTCGGATGGCTTCGTCGATGTTCAGTTTTCAGCGATAAGTTTTCAGTGAAGACATTCCGATTTTGCGATCATAATCGGGAGTTTTTATGCTTGATGCAGCAACTCTGATACAAGCTGGAAGCGCTGGCGAGGGATACCTTTTCCATTGCCAGCGCTTCCGGCTTGTGTCAAACCAAACCAAGTGAAGTATGTGGTGAGCAGAAAATGATCTACCGCCGGAACAGGCAGTCTTCCGTAGGTGCCATGAGCCGAGTGGCACAGGTGTCCAGATCGTTCTACCCCAACGGTGTATACGCAAAAGCAAGGGAACGGAATAGGTTTGTCCGGCTCGACTCGACTGACATACGGAAATCAACCGGGCTTTTGACACAACCAACACTGATGGATCTTTTCCTGCTCGCCACATAATCGTCAGAACGCTGAAAATTAGTCCCCACCCACTTTTCGAGCAGCCCGGATGAACGCAGCAACCTTTGCTGGGTCTTTCAGGCCCGGCGATAATTCGACTCCACTTGCAACATCAACGCCCCACGGCCTGACGATCGCAATAGCATCAGCCACGTTCTCAGGAGTCAGCCCACCTGCAAGAATCAACGGCACACCAGTATCGAACCCAGCGAGCAACGACCAGGGAGCAACATGCCCGGAACCGCCTATCTGACCTTCGACGCGTGAATCGATCAGGATTGCGGCTGGCCGCCGACCGAGGGCTGTTGCTGCTTCGACAAATTGACGAATGTGGTTGAGTTCCGAAGAATCTTTGACCCGAAATGCGGGGATGTGGGCAAATGGGAACGGATCCTCGGTGGGTGGGTTGTTGTCGTAGGTCTGGATACTCCGAAGCCCAAGCTGGTAAGAAACCGCGCACACCTGTCGCATGGGCATCCCAACGAACACACCAACTGGAGCCGTGAACGGCGGCAAGGCGCGGACAATTTCGGCAGCGCGGCGTGGTGTGAGGTAGCGCGGCGAGGAGGGGTAGAAGTTCAGCCCAACCGCATCGGCACCGGCTTCGGCCGCGAAGCGGGCATCCTCTGGTGTTGTCACCCCACAAATCTTGATGCGAATGGAAGCCATTTCAGGCGACTGGTGGTTGGGGTTGTGACTGTGGAGCAGGGCGGTCGCCGGGGAGCCGAAACAAATCGGCCACAGAGATCACAAGCCCAGGAAGTTCATTGCCCCCCGTGAGTTCACCACTCTCCGGAACGACTTCCAGTGTCTTATCAGGCCGGTGGACAGTGACATTCCGTTCTTCATAGTCCACTTGCCAGACAATCTTGACACCATTTGTGAGGTAACGTTCCCGCTTGGCGATAACACGCTCAATATCGTCATTCGGAGACAATATTTCAACAACGAGGATCGGTGGTTCGGTACTCCACCCCGTAACCCGATCTTCATGGAGTGTCGCCCCCTCGTAGAAAGCAATGTCAGGACCGAGTACCGTGTCGGGTTTGCGCTGGAGGATGATTCCAGCGTTATTGCTGGTCCCATAGCCGTTACACATCCACAGTGAATACTGACCGAGTTTAAAAGCGACCTTTGCACAGACAACGCCGTGTCGGTGGAATGGCCTCTGTAATTCCACTACTTCACCATCGACAAGTTCTAAGCTTCGCTCTTGGTTCTCTTCGAGATTGCAGAAATCCCAAAACTCTTCGACGGTCATACCACAACCTCCTTGGACTTTGCAGTTTAGCCGCCAAGCTTATGCTGGGCCAAGGCCAGTGCCCCGTGTATGACCATCTCTTCTCCCAAGGCAGCGGGCACGATGTCGGTCAACCCTGCGAAAGGCTCGAATGTCATCTCGGCAACGAACTTTATGAGGGGTCTGAACAGTACCTCACCCATCAGCGATACTCCACCCCCGATTACAATCCGCCGGGGGCACAGCAACGTAATCGTCTGCGATAACGCATACGCCAGGGATGACCAAACCAGACTGAGGTTGAACTGGGTGAGTTCATCGCCGCTCGCAGCGAGTTCTCCAATCCGCTGCGCAGTGATTTCTGTAGGAGAGAGTCGCAGCAATCGAGATCGCGGGTAGACATCTACTTGTTTGAGTTGAGACGTGTTGCGGAAGTATTCTCCGATCGCCCAACCAGAAGCAATATTCTCCAGCGAATCCCAGATGCCCATGTGCCTTCGCCAGTCCGGCACTTTGAGATGGCCGATTTCTGCTGCCCCTCGTCCAACACCGCGGTAAATCTGCCCATCGACGATAAGACCGCCACCGATTCCGCTCCCGATGGTGATGTAAAAGATCGGCGACAGCCCCTTACCGGCCCCGAACAGGGCTTCCGCAAGCCCAGCGACATCCGCATCGTTGCACAGCACCGCCGGTACCTCAACGAGATCGCTCACCCAGTCTGCCAGCGGGAAGCCGTCCCAGCCTGCGATCTGGTGCGACTTGATAACCGTTTGCGACCGATCATCCGTGGGGCCACCGAACCCGATGCCAACGCCGCGGATTGAGCCACGATCCGCGTTAGCTTTCGCCAGTAGTTCGGGGATGGCTGCGACAATCTGTTTGCGAATGCCTTCGCTACCTGCGTCTGGGTGTACTGTCCCGCGCCAGAGGGCCGAGATAACGCCATCGCCTCGTCCCAGCCCGAGCTGAAGTTTTGTACCCCCAATCTCAATCCCGAGAAACATGATCGACTCCATGTTGCGGCTTTCCGCCCTCACCCCCAACCCCTCTCCCCCGGGGAGAGGGGTTGGGGGTGAGGG
>DASZJS010000280.1:0-2873 GCA_035947935.1 Gemmata sp.
AGACTGGATCGGATCCTATCAGAGTGGGCTTGCTGAGTTTGAATCGCGATTGAAGGTGTAAATGGAAGGGGGCGTCGAAGTACCTGTAGTCGAAGTCGCAAGACTTCGGGATTATGTACTCGACCCGAATACGCGGCTATATTGTCGCGATCCTACTTGCCGTCCTTGTCCGCGAGGAACACCTTCTTATGTGGGAACTTCTCGAACAGGGCCGGCGGCTTGTTGAAGTTAGTGGCCAACACATCGAGTGGGTTCCCAGCGATCCATTGCGACAGGTCTATGGTCTCGTAGACGCCCGTGTTGAAACCGATCAGAACCCGACATGGCTTATCGCCGACGTTTTCGACAGAGTGCCCATATCCTTGCGGAATATACCCAACGTCCCCCTTCTCCAGTGTCTCGATCCTGTAGCGGCCGCCCGAACCGAACAGGGTCACACTTGCGGTCCCATCGATTATGTATTGCCATTCGTCGGCAGTCGGGTGCCAGTGCAGTTCTCGAAACGCTCCTGGCTCCAGGTCAAGGACTACACCTGTGATGGTTTTGGAAATTGGGAACCGGCCCGAATCGACTCGCCACTCCCGCCCACCTTTGAAGATGGCATGGGGTGTTTGTGCGAGGAGTTCGTACTTGTGGGTCAGGGGCGGCAGCTTACGCCCCTGGAGTGGGAGTGTTGGCTCTGTGGGTGGTATCGCACCGTGGGCAAAGTAAACCTCGCTCTTCGGGAACCCATCAAAAGCCGACTCGGGGAGGCCGAAGTTCTTCGCGAGGAGCGGTTTTGGTGTGTGGGCAAGCCAGTCGCTAATGCTGAATGTCCCGAACTCCGAGAAGTAGCCGTTATCGAAGATCAGGATAAAGTGCGTTGGCTTGTCGCCGAGGCATTCGAGCATGTGGCCATGCCCTCGGGGAAAATACCAGACGTCGCCCGGCCCGAAGTCGTTGGTTTCCGCGTATCCTTGTGGCTCGATGACGGTTGTCCGAACCCGGCCCTCCACGACAAACGCCCATTCAGCCGCTATGGAATGCCAGTGGAGTTCACGCATGGCCCCGGGCTCAAGCCGCATCGACACCCCTGCGATCCCCTTTGAGATCGGCAACTGCTTGACGGTGGCTTCCTTCCCAGAGCTCTTGCCGATCACCTTCCCCTCAGACTTCTCGAGTGCGAACTTGAAGGTCGGCAGATCCTTCCCTGAAAGTAATGGATCGGGAACATTATTCATAAAGCTCGGGTCTCCAGCCGTTGCGAACCCAGCACCGTCCAGAGCAGTCGCGGCAGCGGTAAATGCTGCGGCTCGGGTCAGAAAGTCTCGGCGCTGGATGTGAGACATCGCATCTCCTCATGCTTTTGCAGTTCATAGAAATCAGGAGTTGCGGGTATGTGGATTTCCGCGCGCCAAGCCAAGCGGCGTTACCGAGCCCTCCTCACAGCAAAGGGCTGACGTCATTTCTTCCAATCACTTCTGGTTGGTAATCTTAAGTTTGACGTCCGTCTTGCTACCTCCAGATCGGACGATCAATCGCGTTGCCGTGTTCGGAGGCACTTCTGCCGAGAAACTGTCGCCTTTTGAGTTCGTTTTTTTGGCGAGTGCTTTCGTTGGGTTTGCTGAGGTCAGCCCATCTTCACCTTTGGCATCTTCCTCTTTAAAAAGGTAAACCGAAACTTCGCTCCCGGTAGAGGAGAACTCAACATTGATTGTTTGTGGTTTCGATTGCGCTTGGAGATCGATGGACTTAGCAGCATCGCCAACATCCAGACTCAACGTTCTGGTTTCGTCTAGCTTGCCTGCTCCGCATCCAGTGAGAAAAACGAGCCCAAAAGCAACCGCTATCGATACGCAGCGACACAACATCGGGGAGCTCCTTAAATAAGAGAAAATGGAGAATTGCAACCAAAGATAAAACCGTTTCCCCGACTTATTGTGGGAAACGGTGAGCGTTTATTGCCCTAGGCATTGGGGTCGCTTTAGCCGAACAGATCATTCAAAGTTCTTCAGAAGTCCATCTACTATTTTTCGTGTGACGGCTATGGCTCCAGTTGGAACAAAAGCCGTCATCCCGATCGTGTCCCCTTTCATGGTCACTGCGAATCCCACGTATGTTGGCTCACCTTTGACGGGCTTTACGGACCCAATTTGTGGGGCTCCTGGGAACGCCTGGGCCGCAGTCCGCACTGTATCGACGAGTGTCGTGATGATGGATCCTGTTTCCGCGATCATCAGTAGAGTTGCATCGGTGGGAAGTTGGTCGCGTGTCGCCTTGAATCCCTGATCGCTTCCAATCACCTGCTTCCCATCAAGGTACTTGTCGAGCGTTTCCTTTGCGCTGGCCCAATCCTTGGCCGACACCGAGATGACCGCCTGACCATCTGTCCCGATCCAAATTGTCGTTTTCTCGGAGATTGCACGTTTAAGACTTTCCAAAGCTGCCTCTTTCCCACCTTCGGGCAGCGAAGCGACAGTTGCTTCAAAATCGAACTGAATGCGAACTTCGGAGAAGGTGTATCCACGATGTTTTTCTGCTTCATCGGATACGCGCGGTGTGGTCTTCACGACCACAGAACTGATTCGCCCTCCTGGGGCGACCGCTTTATAAGCATTTGTGGTCGCTCGAATTGCTTTGGTTGAGTTCTTGTAATTCGACACGGTGATCGTCGTGCCCTTCATCGTGGTGGCAGACCATTCACCACGGGGTCCGGCCGCCTCTCGGTCCTTCAACTGCTGTTCGATTAAGGCCGCCCCTTTTTCATCGTCTTCGGTGGTCGCGAACTCTTGATTCAATTCGTGGAAGAGTTTGCCGAGTGTGTTTCCAAATCGACTTTCGCTGTAAGTACTGAACCCTTTGGGAAGTTTGCCGATATCCTTCACGGCTTCCGA
>DASZJS010000281.1:0-6505 GCA_035947935.1 Gemmata sp.
AAACGGTTCCCTGAGTTGCAAAGGCGACCGCCGCGCGGGTCGTGGCGTCAACTGTGCCTGCACCGACGGACATATCGCACACGAGCAGTCCGAAACCGGCGGCGGGAAACGTCAATCCGCGGCGTGTGAGCCGCTCTCGGAGTAGATTCCGCCCGCGCTCCAAACGACGCTTCAGCATTGCGAGAGAGCAGCCGAGGGCGTGTGCGGCCTCGTCGCGCGTGTGACTCTGCAAGTAGCAGAGTACCAGCGGCCCGCGCAGCGCCTCCGGCAGCGCGGCAAGTTCCTCATCCAGAACCCGACAGACATCGCCCCACGCAGCCGCGGTTGCGGGATCGACGACGGAGGAAGCGATCTCAGTCGGCACGGCAACGGGAGCCGGATTCGTTCGACAGCGTGCCTTTCGCGACAATCGCACGGCGGTAGCGTGCAGCCAGGGGCCGACGGTTGTCGTCCACCGGATCGTCCCCGCCTTACGCGCGAGTACGAGAAACGTGGCTTGGTAAACATCTTCGGCAGAGTGTGGATCGCGAAGACACCGGCACGCGGTTCCTCGCACCAGGCCGCCGTGCCGTGCGACCAGTTCGGCGAACGCGTTTTCGTCCCGCGTCGCCGCGAACCGAGCCAGCAGATCAGCGTCCATTGGCTGTGTGGGTTGTGATCGAGAGCGAAGCAGGCGTGTCGCAACGTGGCGGAAATCGAGCCGAGACATCACTCACCTCCGGGTTAGCGTGCGTTCAGAGGATAATGCCTCGCAGGATAGGAGGTGGCGCAAGAATCTGGGGCCGCGTGCGGTTCCGACCGTTGTCCCTGTAGGGAAGTTGATTCCGCACTTTCCCAAGTGGCTGCCGCTGTGGTGATCGGTGTCAACTTTAGAACATTTTCTGCTTACTCTCGACCCCCGTCAATCGCCTTTCTTCCTGCGATGCCTTCAGATTCCATTCAGCCACCTGGATCCAGCCGGTGAACCTCCGGAATCCCACTCTGACACAAGCCCGAAGCGCGAGCGAGGGACAGCTTTTCCCTCGCTCGCGCTTCGGGCTTGTATCGGTGCTCTCGCATTACAACCATAAAAGCGCAACTTCTAAAACTGGCGCTTCGGGCTTGTGTCAAACCAAACCGCGAGAAGTGTAATTTGATTTCCGCCAAGTCGAGCATTCCCCTCACGTATCACCTGTCGGCACGATGCCCGCACCCTCAATCATCAGGATGATGGTTCGTTCCGGTGCCCGGGTTCGGTGCAAAACTCCTTTTGGCACTACAAACCCCTGTCGTGGCTCCAGTTCCAGCGTGCGTAGTTCCAGGTCGATGAACAAACGCCCTTCCACAACGTAAAAGAACTCGTCCTCGGTGTCGTGCTTGTGCCAGTGATACTCTCCCTGGATGATTCCGAGCCTTACAACAGAGTCGTTCACTTGGCAAAGTGTCTGGTTGTACCAGCGATCGGTACACGCGACAATCAAGGCAGGGACATCCACGACTTCCAAGGGAGCAAATTGGACGTTGAGATGCGTCGCGTAAGGATAGCTTTGCGATTCGGACATGCGGAACTCCTTGTGTGTTTTTTATATGCGGATCGCGGGTTGGGTTGGTTCTTCCGCTCCCATAGTCATGGCCGATGGTTCTCTGTGGTGAGTCAGCCTGTGCCAGGGATCGAATGTCTTCTAGAATATCCACCACTCGACCGGGCCGGAATGTTTCCTATCCTGCTCCCATTCCCCACCGGGTCGTGTGTGTAAGTTGTGACCTCCAACCCGGTATCAAACACTGGGAAGTTCCTGCATGGCAGAGCCGCCCCTCACCCGGGTCACCCTGCTCACCCGCATCCGGGATGGCCGGGACGCGGATGCGTGGAGAGAGTTCGTACAGGTATACGGCCCAGTTGTGTACCGATTTGCCCGCAATCGCGGGCTTCAGGATGCTGACGCCGCGGATTTGATGCAAGACGTTCTTCGGAGCGTTGCACGGAACGCCCACCGAATGGAATACGATCCCGCACGGGGGACCTTCCGCGGCTGGCTTTATACCGTCACGCGAAACAAAATTTACAATTTCCTGAGCAGTCAGCGCAATCGCCCCCGCGGCACGGGCGACACCGATGCCCACGAACGACTCGATGCCACCCCCGCACGGGACGAAGACGGCCCTGATGCTGACTGGGAAAAAGAATACCAGCGCCGACTCTCCGCCCGGGCCATGGAACGGGTGAAGAACGAGTTTCAACTTGCGACGTGGCAGGCTTTCTGGCAAACGGCAGTCGAGGGTAAGGCAGCCGCGGAAGTTGGAACCGGATTGAAGATGACTCCGGGAGCAGTGTATGTTGCCAAGAGCCGCGTTTTGGCTCGACTTCGGGAAGAAGTCCGCAAGTTGATGGACGATGAGGACAATGCGTGAGCCTGAACGCGTTCAGGCATCGACCAGGGTGCAACAAAAATGTGTATTCGTGATTCCCAGGGGTTTACACCCCTGGCTATTCACGGTAACCCCGTTGGGGTCAAAAACCGCGACCACAACGGACACAGTTCTCAGCCCCAAAGGGGCGACCTTCAATAGCCAGGGGTGTAAACCCCTGGAAGCTTTGATCGCTCAACCGACGGTAGCAAGTCCGAGATATCACATGCCAACGAACACCATCACCACCGCGGATTGTCCTCCCACAGTCGATCTCGACCGATTACTGCGCGGACGGTTGACCGAGGCCCGAACGGCAGTCCTGGCAGAACACGTTGGGTCGTGCCCCAACTGTCAGAAGCGTCTCGAACTGCTGGCAGGCGGGGGCGATGATCTCGCCGAGAAACTCCGGGAAGTCGAGAACGATCGGCCGCCATCCGACTCGGCCTATTGGACGGCGCTTGCCGCGGCAGAGGACGAGGTTCGCCTCACCACTCTCACTCTCAACAACGGATCTACCGACACTCACCCATCCGGAGAGCAAAAGCTCGATTTTCTCAAGCCATCCAACGAGCCAGGACGCATCGGCCAGCTCGGAACCTTCGACATCATTCGGGAAGTCGGCCGGGGTGGGATGGGCGTTGTACTTCACGCTTACGACCCATGCCTTCAGCGCGATGTTGCAGTCAAGGTAATCGATCCGCAGTTGGCGAACAACGAAGTTGCACGCCAGCGATTCTGTCGGGAAGCCCGCGCTGCCGCCGCGGTCACCCACGACAACCTTGTTGCCGTTCACCAGGTCGATGAAGATGAGGATTCGGGCCTTCCCTATCTGGTCATGCAGTTGGTGATGGGTGAGTCGTTGGAACAGCGGCTGAAACGAGTTGGCAAGCTCAGCGTCCATGAGGTGGCGAGGATCGGAATGCAGGCAGCGGCCGGGCTTGCCGCCGCGCACGCTGGAGGGCTGATCCACCGCGATATCAAGCCCGGCAACATCCTGCTCGAAACCCCAGCGGATCGCGTCAAGCTGACCGATTTTGGTCTGGCCCGGGCGGCAGAGGATGTGAAACTTACACGCACCGGTTTCGTTGCCGGATCGCCGCTCTACATGGCTCCCGAGCAAGCTCGTGGCGAAGAGGTCGATCACCGGGCCGACCTGTTCAGCCTGGGGAGCGTACTTTACGAGGCAACGGCAGGCACTCCGCCATTCGATGGCAAAACTCCACTCGTGGTTCTCCGCCGGGTGGCCGATGAGACTCCGACATCTCTCAGCGCAGTGAATCCGGATGTACCGCACTGGCTGTCCGATATCGTCGATAAGTTGCTCGCGAAGAACCCGATCGACCGATACCAAACCGCGGCCGAAGTGGCCGAAGTTTTCGCGGCGGAACTGGCCCGGGCTCACGCTCTGTCCCCGCTCGATGTGCCGGCCGAAGTCTGTTCGTCCTCATCGCGCTCCGGAACTGCCCGCACGCGCAAACCCATTTGCTGGAAGTCGGTGTCGTTCCGCGTTCTTCCGTGGGTTGGGGGAGCGGTTCTCGGAGGGTTGCTCGCAGCGCTGCTGATGCAACCCAAAGCCGTGGAACGGGTCGTGGAATCAGCAGCCGTTCCTTCTCCTGGCCCTGAACCGAAAATGGTCCTTCCGAGCGATTCAGGTTCCGTTTGGGCCGTGGCGTTCATCCCCAAAACCGATGATGTGGTGCTGGGGTACGAGGATGGTTCCGTGAAAATCTGGAGCCTGAATCGGCAGGACGTTTTCAGAACCCTGGACCGCATGAATGGGACCGTCTGGACGGCGGATGTATCGGTCGACGGCAAATCCCTGGTTGTCGCCTGCGACGATTCCGTTGTGACCAAGTGGAACCTGACAAACTACACCAAAGGGCCTTCCTATCCTCAACCCACCTCTACGAAAGCTGCAGCGTTCAGTCCTAATGGGCTCAAACTCGCCACCGGCGATCGAAGCTCAACGATTCGCATCTGGGATCTGGATGCCAATATTCCGATCCCACTGAACGGGCATCGGGGAACCGTTCATGCTCTGGCTTATAGCCCAGACGGCTCAAGATTGGCCAGCGCGGGATCGGATGGCACGGTCAAGATTTGGGATCCCCTTGAGGCGGACGCACCACCACGTCTTGTGTTGGCCGAACACAAGGGGGCAGTCTATTCCCTCGCATTCTCTCCCGATGGCAAGAAGCTAGCTACGGCAGGGTGGGATGGTACGGTTCGTGTGTGGGATACTGTAAAGGGAACCCAACTCCAGACTTTCCGATTCCAGGAGGGCGATGCCTGGTCGGTGAGCTTTGGGAACGGTGGGAAGTGGCTGGCTTTTGCAGTGCAGGACACTATTCGCGTCTGGGAATTGGAGACTGAAAAAGAGATCTTCAAGTATCACGGCAACCGGGCATTCCACACCGTCCGGTTTGCTCCGGATGGAACAACTCTCGCAGCCGGCGGACGGGATGGAGCTTTGCGGGTGTGGGAAATCGGGAAGTGAATCGTTCTAGTTAAGAGCGAAGAGTGAAACCGAAGGCACTCGGTCTTTCACTCTTCACTCTTCACTCTTCACTCTTCACTCTTAGCTTCTCCTTGTTGACGAGCGATCCCGCGATGGGTGCTGGTGGCGGAGTCCAGACCAAAACCTCACCGCTTCCTGTCCCTGTCGCCACCTGAGTTCCATTGGGATTGTACCCAACGTGGGTCACAGGCCCGGCATGACGGAGGGGTGGCCCGAGTGGAAGGCCGCTCGCCGCGTCCCAAAACCGGGCGGTCCCATCCCGACTGCCCGTGAGTAATACCTTCCCATCCGGACTGACCGCCATTGCCAGCACGGCCCGGCTGTGAGTCAGCGATCGGCCGATGGGCGCGCCGGTCGTCGCGTCGAGAATCTGGGCCACGCTGTCCCGCCGACCAACAAGAACCTGCGTGCCACCCGCAAGGTACTTCGCATCCAGGATGTCGTCCGCAGCCTCCAACCCGGGACGGGATTTCTCCAGAGTTGTTGTATCGAGAAATACAATTTTGTTCGTATAAGCGAATAGCAGTTCCCGACCGTCCGGGCGGACATCCATCGCCATGACCTCAACGCCGTTGGGCATATCCTGATCGCGGAACCGGCCGGTTGGCCGCGAGAACGAGGTCGGATCCCACGCGGATAAACTATCTCGGTCCTGCGCAAACATGCGCGTGCCATCGGGAGTGAATGCAATTGCAACTGCTCGATCCGTATTTCGGGTCGCTGCATCCCGCGTGAAGCCGGGAAGGCCGATGACATCGAACCCTTCGCGGAATCCGCGAATGATCCGGTTCCTGGTGCGATCCGGATCGTAGCGAATCGTCAGGGTGGGCGTGGGCATCACTTGCGAGAGTAATGGTTCTCCATTCGCAAGATTGAACTCGCTCAAGCGGCTTTCGCGGGCGATTGCCAGTCGGTCTCCGGCGGGAGAGAAGTCGAGGCCACGGATTCGAATTCCATTGCCCGGGAAGAGCAGTTGTCCAGGCATTTCCGCCATTCTGCAGCGGTACACACCATTCCCAGCGGGTACGACGAACTCATCGGTCTTGGGTAAAAATCGGGGACTGAGTACTTCTCCGGATAGCTGAAGCGGCACCCCAACGGGAACGCCCGTCTTCCAGTCCCATCCCCGCACGTTTCCATCTGTGTCCGAGGCAATGAGAAGCGAGCGGTTTGGAGCGAATGCCACTCCTTTCCCATATGCCCCAGCCAGACTGATTTTTTGCACCTCTTTTCCGGTTTTCAGTTCAATCACCCGGACGAACCCATCGGTTCCAGTTGCAGCGAGATGAGTTTCGTCGGGAGTCAACGCAAGATTGGACACCCAACCCAAGGTTTTCCAGGCACCGAGAAGCGTTTGATGTTCCGCATCCCACTCCCGAATCGTCCCGCTCCGATCCCCTGTGAACAAACGCTTTCCGCCGGAACTGAGAATGAGCGATTGGATAATCGCTTCGGAATTACCTGGGATCGATATCTGTGCAATGACTCTCTTTTCCACCAGATTCCACCGCCGGACACCCGATCCGCCATTTGTCGCCCACAAGGTTCCATCGGGGGCGAACGCAACCGCCCAGACATCTTCATCGGGCGGTGCCG
>DASZJS010000282.1:0-9478 GCA_035947935.1 Gemmata sp.
AAGCGGCGATAGCGGCAGACCACCCAGCACCGCTCCCTCCGGAAGACACGACAGACGCCCAACGGATTCTCGATGAGGAACTCGACCGGCTTCCTGACAAGTATCGTCTGCCGATTGTGTTATGCGAGCTCGAGGGACTGACTCTCGATGAAGCTGCTCGCCGCCTGGGGTGGCCGAAAGGGACTGTCGCCGGGCGTCTGTCCCGCGGCCGCGACATCCTTCGCCGCAGGTTGTCGCGCCAGCGCAGGGTTGTTATCCCGATGATAATGTTGGGTGCCCCTGGTTTTCCTGGTTTGGAGAATACTCCGTGTGATTTGCCAAACGAACTTATCTCGGCCACTGTTGCCGGGGTGAGAAGCCCGGATGGCTCGACAGCCCAAACGGCTGCCACGATCGTCGATGCCATCGCCCGGGATCTCATTTCCAGAAGGTGGCTCAAGTACACGATCGCAATCCTGATCGCGATCTTCCTTTCCGCGACGGGGTTCCAGGCCCAGGCTGTGTTAGGCCAGCTTGCAGTGTTGACCGGACAGGGAAAAGTCAGTGGCAGTTGTCATTGACCCTGACCGCGATTCGAGGAAATGCACCATTTTATTGAGCCCGGGAGGGGTCAGTTCGGAAGCCTTCCTGTGGGGGCGGCCCTTGACCCATATCGGGACGGGCAGAACGTCATTCGTGACAACCTCTCCGGGGCGATTGTCCGGGCAGGAATTACCTGTCCCGA
This sequence comes from Gemmata sp., assembly GCA_035947935.1. Lineage (GTDB taxonomy): Bacteria > Planctomycetota > Planctomycetia > Gemmatales > Gemmataceae > Gemmata. The sequence continues at coordinate 725 of DASZJS010000282.1, forward strand.
TCATCGCCGTCCTGGCGCACTACCAGTGTGCCACGTTCTTGTGAGAGCTTGGTGCTTGTTCCATCTCCCGTCTGTGGCCCAACATCGGTTGCTCTGAAGGCAATCGTGACACATCTTCTTGGGTAGTGGCGAGTTTCGCCGCCCTCGACCCGAGGTGATTGTGCGCCCAGCCGATTATCCCACCGTCCGTAACCCCTTAACTCCCTCACACTTAGGGACACCCGCTCCCGCTGATGATACCCCCGCGACTTCCGTCTTTCCACCAAACGGGTTCACCCCGCCACCCGCTTCCGACTTGCCCGAGCGTGGGTGGCCCTGGGTCCGGGGGTACGAAATTCTGTCGCTCGTCGGATCTGGTGGGATGGGTGTCGTTTACAAGGCCCGGCATCGTGAGTTGAACCGCATCGTGGCTCTGAAGATGCTGCGCGGAGCCGCGGCGTCTGACCCGGAGTTCCGCAACCGGTTCCGGATCGAGGCCGAGGCTGTCGCCCAACTCCAACACCCGAACATCATCCAGGTGTTTGAAGTTGGCACGGTCGAGCCGATGCCCGGTGATCTCGAGCCCAGCCCGTTTATTGCGCTGGAATTCGTGGACGGTGCGAGCCTGGCTCACTTCACGATTGCGCCACAGACCCCCCAATTCGCTGCCCGCATGGTCGAGACGCTCGCGCGTGCGGCTCACGCTGCCCATCGCGTTGGGGTAGTTCACCGGGATCTCAAGCCAGCGAACGTACTGCTGACCCACGCTGGAGAGCCGAAAATCGCCGACTTCGGAGTGGCGAAACAAATCGGCATCGAGCGCGATCCTAGTGGGCGGTTCGTCACCCAGACCGGGATCGCCGTTGGGACACCGGAGTACATGGCTCCGGAGCAGGTGTCCGGCGAGGCTCCAACTCCGGCCATCGATACTTACGCCCTGGGCGTAATTCTTTATGAGTTGCTTACCGCCCGGGTACCGTTTCAGGGGCCGAACCCGGCAGACACAATGTACCTGGCACGGCTTCAGGAGCCAGTGCCACCACGGCGGCTGCAACCCGGCTTGTCCCGCGACCTGGAAACCATCTGCCTGAAATGCCTGGCGAAGACACCAGGCCAGAGGTACGAATCGGCCGAGGCATTGGCCGATGACCTGGCCCGGTGGGCGGATGGACGGGCGATCCACGCAAGGCCGGTGGGGGTGGTTGGCAGGACCATCCGATGGGCCAGACGCAACCCGACGATCGCTGCGCTCTCGGTGGCGATTGTTCTCGTCGCCCTCGCCGGGCTGACCGGGGTACTGGTGAACTGGCGGGAGGCCCGGACGCAAGCCGACACGGCGAACACCGCCTTGGGCGAAGCCAAAGAAAGTGCCCGAGCAGAGCGGTGGGAACGCTATCGGGCAGACATTATCGCGGCATCGAGCGCGATTCAAATCCACGACATCGGGGCCGCACGCCGCGCTCTGGAGGCTGCACCCGAGGAATATCGAAATTGGGAATGGCGGTTCTTCTCGCAACAGCTCGACACCTCCCGAGAGATCCTCGGCGGCGAGGGGGCCAAGGTTCACTGGGTCCTGATCCCAAAGGGTGCCACAACGGTGGCCACGGTTGCCGATGACGACACAGCCCGGTTCTGGGACGTGACCGGTCGGCGTGAGTTTGGACATGTCCCCTCATCCCATGAGATGGGGAAATCGATCATCAGCCCGGACGGTCAAATCCTCGCCTATGTCCCTTTCGACACATCGGATAAGACACTCATCCTCCGTGAGATTGCAACCGGTCGCACCCGGGCAGTTCTCCACGGCCATGACTCGCCGATCGTGGCGTCAAACTTCAGCCCCGACAGCGCTCGTGTGGCCACCAGCTCGCGCGATGGGATAGTCAGAATCTGGGAGACCGCGACCGGGAAGGAGCTTCTGCTCCTTCATGCCCACGACACGCCAGTCGGGCCGATTGCGTTCAGTGCGGACGGTCGGATGATCGCCACCCCCGGGACGAAAGACCGCACTCTTCGGGTCTGGGATGCGGAAACGGGAAAACCGCTCTCGGTATTCCGAGGACACAGTTGGAACGTCGACCACGCCGCGTTCAGCCCGAGCGGGGATCGTCTCCTCGCAATGGCCGGGTTCCCCGCTAACAAACTCTGGCTCTGGAACAACATCACTGGGGAAATGATCGCCGAAATGACTGGCCATACCAACCAGATCCGATCGTTCGTATTCAGCCCGGATGGGAACCGAATCGCCACAGCATCCCTGGACCAAACCATCCGGCTCTGGGACGGGAAAACCGGCAAACTGGTGACTGTGATCCGCGGCCACGCGGGTTGGATAAGCAGCGTTGCGTTCAGCCCGGACGGAAGCCGCCTCATCTCTGCCTCCGACGACCGAACAGTCCGGATCTGGGACGCGGAGAACGGTACGGCAGTTGCCGTGCTGCACGGTCACACCGGCGAAGTGTTCAAGGCCGGGTTCACCTCCGACGGGACCACGATTGTGTCTGGCTCGCGCGACAAAACTGTCCGGTTGTGGGATGCCCGCAAGAGCGAGACCAACAACACCTTCCGCGGGCATACCAACTTCGTCTACGGAGTCGCCTTCCACCCGGACGGTGAACGTGTCGCATCGGCTTCCTGGGACGGAACCGTCCGGATCTGGAACGCGACGACCGGCCAGCAGATTTCGTTGCTCCGGTACGAAGAGGGGACGATCGTTTCCTCCGTCGCCTTCCATCCGGACGGTGAACTCGTGGCCACCCTTGGTCGCGACAATGCCGTGCGGCTCTGGGATGTCTCGACCGGCCGCGAGATCCACCGCTGGTCCGCACCAACCAAGTTCTGGCAGGACTCCCGCCTGACATTCAGCCCCAACGGTGATCTCCTGGCGGCGGGAGGCATGGATGGCGCAGTGCGACTCTGGGACGTGAAGAGTAAGGCCGAATTAGCCGTTCTGCGTGGTCATCAGGGCGCAATCCGTGATGTGGCCTTCAGTCCCGATGGCCGATGGATTGCGTCGGCGGGAGAAATCATGGACCCAACCGTGCGGATCTGGGACGTGGTCAGGAGAGAACAGGTATGCGTCCTCGCAGGACACACAGACATTGTCTATTCGCTCGCGTTCAGCCGTGATGGGACGCTGCTCGCCTCGGGTTCAGTGGACAAGACAGTCCGTCTCTGGGACACCACGACGTGGCAGAAGGTAGACGATCTGCGGCCCGGAACAAACGTCTATGGACTCGCCTTCTCTCACGACGGTACGCGATTGGCGAGTGCCTGTGCGGACAACACGATCCGGTTCTGGGATGTCGCGAAACGGCAGGAAGTGGCCGAACTGCGTGGCCACGGGGATTACGTCCACTCGATCGCTTTCAGCAAGGACGGCACCCGACTGGTCTCTGCGTCCGGCGACTTCACGGTGCGGGTCTGGGACACACTTTCGTCCCAGGATCGGGGAAAGTGAGCGATCGGTGGAGAGTGGAGAGTGGAGAGTGAAAAACGGAGTGCCTTTGGTTTTCACTCTCCACTCTCCACTATCAACTCTCCACTTCCGGATCGGCGTTCATTCCTTCGTCACGAACTCATCGAGATTCAGGAGCGCGCGTGCGGTGGCCGTCCAGGCTGCACGTTCGATCGAGCCAGGGGCGTTTCCAGCCACGGCATCAGCCCGATCCGGATCGAGCGCGAACCGTTTGTGTTGGGCTTCAAAGAATTTGGCGATTTTCGCGGTCTCATCCGCCGTTGGAGATCGCACGAGGCAGAGACGGAACAACAGCGTAATCCGCTCTTCCATTTTTTCCGTGTGTGCGATGGCTTGCCGGGCAAGTGCCTGCGCTACCTCCAGTAACACCGCATCGTTCAGCATGGTGAGCGCCTGGAGCGGAGTGTTCGTCACCTCTCGACGTGCTAGACATCCTTCGCCGCTGGGTCCATCGAATGTGCTGGTCATGGCGTAGGGAGCCGTTCGCTTGGCGAACGTATACAACCCGCGGCGATAGCGATCCTCACCATCGCTCGCTTTCCAGTCCAGGCGGCCATAAGTTCCTTCCGTTGTGACACCAGCCGGTTGCGGCGGGAACACGCTCGGACCGCCCCTCTTGAGAGACAACAACCCCGCTGCCTTCAGAGCCGAGTCGCGAATCTGCTCGGCTTCGAGCCGCACACGCGGCCCACGAGCGAGCAGTCTGTTCTCGGGATCTTTAGCAAGAAGCTCGGGCGTTAGTTGCGATGCCTGTCGATAGGTGGCGGAAGTGACGATGAGGCGATGGAGTGCTTTGACTGACCAGGCGCGTTTCTCGATGGATTCGCGTCCTCCCTGTGTGGGGGACATGAACTCCATCGCCAGCCAGTCGAGCAAGTCGGGGTGCGTGGGTGGTTCGCCCTGGTAGCCGAAATCATCGAGTGCGCGAACGAGCCCGCGCCCGAAGAACGCCTGCCAGTGACGGTTGACTGTCACGCGCGCGGTCAAGGGATTCCCGGTCGATACCAGCCAACGGGCGAACGTCAGGCGGTTGGCGGACTCACCCTTCGGAAGCGATGACAAAATGGCCGGGACTCCGGGTTTAACCTTCTCCCGGGGCTGGAGGAATTCGCCGCGGTGATGACGCGAGGTTTGGCGAGGGTAGTCCGCTGGCCGCTCCTGCATCGCGAGCGTTGTCGGCGGTGTCGGGAACTGCTTGCGCAGGCCTTCGATCTCGTCTCGCTCGGCCTTGAATTCCGCTGCTGTCTCGAACCACTGATGCAGCAGAATCGCTCGTTGCCCGGATGTCCGCTTTTCGGCTGACGTGGCTAATCCATCCTCAACCTCACCGGGAATATCCCTGGCCTTCACCTCACCGGACACTGCGGTTACGGATACGCGGAAGCGACCCAGGCTCGATGCGTAATAACGCTCGAAGAGCAGTTCCAGCTTGGCAGTTCCCACCGGAAGAGGTTTCTCCAGATTGAACACCGCCTGTTTCGGTTTCCCGTAGCGTCCGCCAGCCGTCCAACCCGTCAGGGGACTGCCATCGATGGCCAGCTTTGCGGCTCCCGTATCCTTCGGGACTCCTTCCGTGGCTGTGGCAAACTTCACCGGCTTGCCATCGGCCGTGAGGGTGAATTCGCTCAGGAAGAAATCGCCTTTCGGCCCTTCGTAGAACGTCCGCCCGGGGCCACCCGCCGGGAGTCGGTCATCGGGCAGGGCTTCGAGCCGAATTGCCGTGACGTTGGCCGGTAGGTTTTCGAGCGTGAGCGTGTAAACATCCCGCTTGGTCATATCTCCCGTGGCAAAGATGGAGCCATCATCGAGAAGGGTGAGCTTTGTCGGTCCCGCTTCCAGTTTGGTGGGGCGAATGACCGTCCAGACTGTGGTTGTCTTCTCCTGTTCGGCCACCCACTTTGCGAACGCCTTCCGCATTTCCTCAGTATCGGCCTTTTTCGACCGAGCTGTTTCAATCGCCTGAATCTTCTGTTCGAGTGCGGCTCGCTTGGCAACCATTTCCGGAGGCGGGAGGCGCAGCTCGGGTTCATCGGCATTGTTCAGGAAGGCCAGGAAGCGGTAATACTCCGTGTGCGTGATGGGATCGAACTTGTGCGTGTGGCACTGGGCACAACCGAGCGTGAGTCCAAGCCAGACGGTCGCCGTGACATTCGCTCGATCCACGACCGCGTAGAAGCGGAATTCGAGAGGATCGATCCCGCCTTCCTCGTTCAGCATGGTGTTTCGGTGGAATCCCGTGGCAACGCGCTGGCTGATACCCGCGTTGGGCAGGATGTCGCCAGCCAGTTGTTCGATCGTGAAGCGATCGAACGGCATGTCGTCGTTCAGTGCCTTGATGACCCAATCGCGATAAGGCCAGACCGATCGCTGCCGATCCTTTTCGTATCCGTTGGTGTCGGCGTAGCGGGCGAGGTCGAGCCACTTTCTGGCCCATCGCTCGCCATATTGCGGGGAAGAGAGCAGCTTGTCGACCACCTTTTCATAGGCATTGGGAGCGTTGTTATTCACAAACGCATCGACTTCGTCGGGTGTGGGTGGCAGGCCAATGAGGTCGAGGTACACACGTCGAATGAGGGTGTATTTGTCTGTGGCGAGTGAAGGCGTCAGTCCTTCGCGAAGTAATCGAGCGAATACGAAGTTGTCGATCGGATTGCGAATTTCGACCTTGGGATTTCCGACTTCCGGCACGGCTGGGCGCTTGGGTGGTACAAACGCCCAGTGCGGATCGTACTTGCCCCCCGCGGCGACCCAGGCCTTGAGCGTTTCTTTCTCCTTCGCGGTGAGTGGAGTCTTGAGCGTGGCGGGCGGCATGATTTCGGCCTCATCCGCCGACAGCACGCGGCGAACGAGTTCGCTTTCCGTCGGCTTCCCCAGAACCCGCTCGGCTCCCTCGCGTGAGTCGAGCCGGAGCTTCGCCTTCCGGGCGGTCTCATCGGGACCATGACACTTGAAGCACCGGGCCGCCAGGACTGGCCGCACATCGCGATTGAAGTCCACATCGGCCGCTTGGATGGCGGAAGGAAAACTGAAGAGTACGAAGGAGAGAAAGCAGCGAATCATAATGAGGCATCCAAAAAGTGGCAAAAGACAGAACCCAGCTTCAGCCCATATCTAATAAATCGTAATTTCCAGGCGTTTTCACATTCTGACCGATTTTTGTGTCGTCGTGAAGGAAGATGGTTGCAGTAAGTTCTACGTCCTCGTGTGCGGTTTATACATAATCGCGCTCACCCTCCCGTCGCGAGCCGCTGTTTTGCAGCAGCAACCTCGGTGGCGCGCATTTCTCGAAAGCGATGCAAATAGTCAGCAACCTTTTCCGATGGTTCCCACTTCGCATAGCGTTCCCAGGTTCGATCAGCCCGCGCTGCCTGTTCCCGGAAGCTCTCTCGATACACCACACGCCCCTGCTCCACCAGCTTCACCATGAGTGGCTCGCCATCAATGCTCTCGGACTTGTCGGCAACGATGATGGTATCCCCACGAGCGTAGACCCGGATGTATCCCGGGATCGTCTCCTTGCCCGGCGAGTTGGAGAACTTCACGTTCGGTCGGTCGCAGGTCGCGGTTCGCTTGAATGCTGCACTCACCGTGTCGCGATGAACCAGTTTCCACCAGTAGCCACCTGCGCCGGGGAATAGCACCGTGGGCTCGATTCCGGTTTGGGTGCGGAACGAATCGTACACTCGCTTCACGGCATCCGGAGTCACTTCATCCTCGAACACAATCACACGCGGCGGGATGCCAAGCTGTTTCATCTTCTGGAAGTACAGGATGCACTGGCCGGCAATGTCGCCGCTATCCACGCGAACGCCAACGCGGTCGGTTTCGGGATGCGACCGGATGATCCGCAGAGCATTCTCCAGGCCGACCGTTTCGGCATCCACGAGGTCGCACAGGAGCGATGCTGTGCCCATCTTCGAGACGAATCGGTCCATCATCTCGTATTCGGCATCAGCAAGCGGTCTGTCGAACGATTGAGCCGCACACATCATCTCATGTCCGATAGTGCCGATGGATTTGAACAACTCGGGATAGAGGAATTCGGCGGTATCGTTTGATGTGAGTTGAGCCTCGCCTTTCGTTCCCGCCCCACCGACAAACCGGGCGAGAAGCAGGATCAGGTTGCATACTTCGACAGGTGCCGACCGGAGCCCGAACTCGGCATCGCGGGGCGTGGCTTGCCGCATGAGGCGAGCTTTCGTCGCCTGAATCACAGGCGCAAAATACCGGCACATGGCGGGTTCGAGGTAGGAGGTCAGTCCACCCATTCCCTCGAAAACCAGGCATGGGACTCCGGCAAGAAACGTCTGCCCACCGGGAAAGCCCCAGATATCGAGTGGGAGGTAAATATCATCGCCAGGCTGACCGGCCAGGACAGCATCCCACAGTTCTGCCGGGAACGCTTTTGTGCTGGACTGCGTGGCATACCACTGCTGCGCCAGGGCGATGTCGTTCCGCTGGAGTGGCCTGTGGAACCACTGGGCAAGCATGGCTTCATGCCCGGCCATGATGAGTCGGTTGTTCGCTCCGGGTTCCGGCAAACCCTTGCGGAAGGTGAGCGAATAGCAGGCAGGTTCGAGTGCGATTTCCGGTACCGCCGACCACATGGTCCGCTTGTAGGTGTCGGTGGAACCGATCCACCCGCCGAGTAGAAATAGCTTGGCGAAGAACTCCTCGCGCATTTCCTGCCGCTTGCCAGCAAACGGATCGGACGAAGACATGATGGGCCTTTCTTGAAGTGAACTGGTCCGCGCGAGATTTACCTTAACTGCAGAAGAACCCACACCGCTCCGTAAATGACGACAAGGCCAATCAGTCCAAACGCGAAGAGGCAACCGAACTGTCCGACAGCCGATGGCACCGATTCCCCGACTGTCGCTGCTTCCTTTCTCACGCGGCGATGCTCCACCCACACCACAACGAGCAGCAACCCACACGCGATGAGGTCCGCAGCGGCACAGAGGAGCAAGATCAGGAGAGCAGATTGCATTACAGTCTCAGCCGCGGCGGCCCAGGCGCGTGAGAACCTCAATACCCCGTTGGAGCGTGTCGTCGCTCGCGGCGTAGGAAATGCGGAAATGCGTGTCGCGGTTACTGAACGCACCACCGGGAATCATCAACAAGTTCTGCTGAATCGCCGCGGTGATGAACTCTGTCCCTGTCCCCCACGGGGCTTTTGGAAACAAGTAAAACGCTCCATCGGGCTGAGAGAACTCGTAATGTCCCCGGAGGCCGTTCGAGAGCAAATCGCGCTTTCGCTTGTAATCGGAAACGATCCCGGCGACATCGAAATCCAT
>DASZJS010000283.1:0-15885 GCA_035947935.1 Gemmata sp.
TCCCCCCTCTTTGCTCGCTTTCCTTTGTTGAGCCAGTTGTTGAGCGTGATTCGGGACACACCACCCAGAGCAGCGGCGTGCTTGTAGAGGCCTCCCGCGGCGATAGCGTCCAGGATGATCTTCCGCACTTCGAGGGTGAGTTTGCAGGGTCGGCCGGTACGGTTGCTTTTCATGCCTTCACCTTCTCGCCTACATCCTGGCGAGCATATCTTCTCTCATCCTTACCCGGCACGCCTCTTGAAGGGCTTTTGAGAGACCGGAGATGTATTTGTCAACCGCAGGTTTCGCCCGCAACCGTGATGCCAGTTCCCGGACAGAGCTTTCCTTGACTCTGGCCGCGAAACCCAGCTCTCGAAAAGCCCGGGTTGCGTTGCCGTGTTCAAGACAGCGTTCGGCGAAGCGAATTTCTTCGGCGCTGAGCGGTTTCTGTTTTTTCCGTGCCATGATGAGTCCCCACGATGCCCGAAAAACCTTACCAATCTTTACCCAAAACTTTAGCTTTCTTTAGCAAATGTCACGTTTTCTCAGGATAAGTCAACTGGAGTCAACCTGTTCCAACGCTGGCGAGTATGGCGGGAAACCGGACTTTTTGTGACCTTTTGTTAGCTATTGTCAGGTCAAATCAAGTTTTGCCAACTCGTGTCAACACTCTCTCACGCATTTTATATTTACACTTAAACCATTATTGTATGTGGAGTTAGGGAGTGGTGTTACAGTCGGCGGATTACCTTGCGGAGTTGTGGGCACTTGTCCAGCTGCACGAAACCGGCGTTCAATCTCTGCGATCTGCTGAGCCTGTTCCGCCAAGATCTTCCGTAATTCCTTGAGTCCCCGGTCGGGATACAGACCGCGGAGTCTGGCGTCATTTTCCAGGATCAACAGCGCAGTTCGATAGTCCTGGGCTTTGAAGGCCTGATAGTAGAGTTCCTCTCTCTGGGCGAGATGTCGTGCAAGAACTCTCTTGCGGCTCTTTTCCCGTCGTTCGACCAGCATTTCATCGGCCCGACTGATGTAAGTCTCGATCTGGCGATCACTGACACCCCAGCCTTTTTCCGAAGCATACCGCAGTATAACTTGACGCTTGGTACCGTTGAGCCGAAGGCGGAATATCTCCTCGACCCGCCGTTTCACTTCTGCGTTGTCTGACTTCGTGTTCGCTGGCATCGAGCGCGATCCTCAGTTCGCTTGTGTTGTGTTTTCTCCCGTGGCCTGGAGCTGCAGGTAATGCGTCCTCGACTGCTGCCAACATCCGGCCCATCCACGGAGCGACCGGGATCACCCGACCATATCGGGGGCTCACTTAATCCCGAATCGCTGTTCTGACGATTTTATCCCTGTTGGACCCGGGGTTGGTTAACTCACCGACGAGTTCCTGAAGGAACTTTTCTCGGCGGTTCTTAGGCAATACGCCAGTGGTCGCCCAGACGGCAATAACAAGATCCCGCTCTGCATCCAACGACTTCGCCAATCCGGATTGACTGCGTTTGCTGAACCATGCTGGTTCAATATCACTCTGCCCCGCTTTAACCGCCTCGGCTATTGCGAGCTGCATTAATCCGACTGACTGAAGTCGTCGATAATCGCTCGCTGCGGGTGGCTTTGAATCTTCAAACAGGTAAAGAGCCAAAGCTCTCTCTCGAAACTCCTCATTCGTGGAAGATTTGATCTTGGGTCCATTGTTTACCACCCATCCCTCCGGGAAATCCCGACATACTGCCTCGACGCAGGATGGGTCATTGCTGCGTGGTTGGGTTCCAATTTGGAGAATTGCAACTTCAAGCGGAGCAAACATCTCGGCAGCACGCAGAGTGAGAGAATCAACTTTATCAATTCCAATCCTCTCGACCAATTCCATCGCCTTAAGCCCTTCCTGCCGCTGATATGGCGTCATCCGACCAAGCCGACCGGCAGATTGTTCTGATGCCATTGCTTTGATAAGAAGACTGTCTGCCTTCGCCATGTCGGTGATCGATTCGACTTTCTTTTTGACCACGGGGAGAACCTCAGACCACATGATTGAGTCGATCGCTTTCTTCTCCGGCTCTCCCTTTGAAGTCTTCTTTTTCTCCTGTTCTCCCTTCGCATTGGTCGTCTTCACCTCCGGTTCCCTGCTCGCCCGGACGACTGCCCAAAAGAGAATCCCGAATACCACCACACCGGCCAGAGCCAACCAGATGAATGCCAACCAGGGCGAACCCTTTTTCCGTCGCCGTGCAGGTCGGTCGTAACCCGCCTCTCCATCCCGAACGATGAACCCTTTCCCACACTTTGGACAGTTCCACCCCAACCCAAGCAACTCCCGCGGAGCCATCGACTCCGACTCGCACTCCGGACACGTTACGAACGGCATGACCGGCCCTCAGACAGGCTCGTTCCCGGATCATCCGGGAGCGAGCCTGTCTGAGTGTCCCCAAGCAAGGGGGGAGATGCAAGAGCCGGTCGGGTTTTCCTGTCAACCTCAGACTGGCGAATTGATAGTGGCGACCAATGCCAAAACAGCCCTGCGAATGTGATCCGGCAGTGACGGCCATAGTTCAACTAGCGTGCGTAGGTCGTTGTCTTCCATGGTTGCGCCGGATTCTGCGCCGCGTTTGGATGCGAGAGCGGTGTTTCCAGGCGATTCTGACGGGAGTTCGGTTCCCGATAGGGTCAGTGAAACCCGCGATTCTTCGCGGGTTTTTCTGTCTGCCATCAACACTTTTCGACCAGCTCGGAACTTCTTCCGAGTTCCTCCACTTCGATGACCAACACCAACGCCTGGTAATTGCAGGAGAAAGCCATTTTCATCGACGCGAATGGGCTGCGCACCATCACTGCCGAAACTTTCGCGGTGTTTACCCCACTCTCACGGGGTCGGTGAAGTGTCGATGATGCACTTGGGGAGTGCCTTCTTCAACTCCGCCACACCGGCATCTGTCACTTTGCCCCCGGCTAGGTTCAGGTAGGTGAGCGCTTTGAGTTGTGCAATTTCCTTGAGACCGGCATCCGTCACTTTGGTACCCATGAGGTCCAAGTGAGCAAGCCCCTTGAGCGGAGCAAGTTCCTTCAAGCCCACCCCTTCCACCTTGGTGCCGCTGAGACCCAGGTCGGTAAGCCCTTTTAGCTTCGCGATTTCCTTGAGCCCTCCATCTGTCACCTCGGTGAAGTTCAGGAACAGTGTGGTGAGTCCAACAAGAGGTTCGAGTTCTTTCAGACCCGCATCCGACACCTTGGTGGCACCAAGATACAGCTTCGTGAGCGCTTTGAGTTGTGCGATTTCCTTGAGTCCTGCATCCGTCACCTTGGTGCCCGTGAGCAGCAAGGTGGTAAGCCCTTTGAGTGGAGTGAGTTCTTTCAGTCCTTCTCCCGAGACCATCGTGTTGCTCAAATCCAGATATACCAGCCCCTTGAGTTGCGCGATTTCCTTCAAGCCCGCATCCGTCACCCCGGTGAAATTCAGGTACAAGGTGGTGAGTGCTTTAAGTTGTGAGACGTCCTTCAGTCCTACATCCGTCACTTTGGTGCCTGTGAGACCCAGGCTCGTGAGTGCTTTGAGTAGTGGAATATCCTTCAGTCCCGCATCCGTGACCAGTGTGCCAGCGAGACCCAGGTCGGTGAGGGCCTTGAGCTGGGCGATTTCCTTGAGCCCCGCATCCGTCACCTGGGTACCGTTGAGAACCAGGACAGTGAGCTTGTTAAGTTGTGCGAGTTCCTTTAAGCCTTCACCAGAGAACATGGTGTTACTGAGATCCAGGTAGTCCAATTCTTTAAGTTGTGCGAGTTCCTTGACCCCCGCAGGAGTTCCCTTGATGCCGTGAAGGCCCAAATAAGTAAGCCCTTTGAGCTGGGCGATTTCTTTCATCCCGGTATCGGTCATCTTGGGAAGGATTAGGCCCAGCTTGTTGAGTCCTTTGATTTGGGCGAGTTCCTTCAAGCCAGTATCGGTCACCTCGGTACACCATAGGAAAAGGTAGGTAAGACCTTTGATTTGGGCGAGTTCCTTCAAACCCGAATCCGTCACTTTCAAGGAGGCTACTTCCAGGCTGGTGAGGTTTTTGAGTGGTGCGAGTTCCTTCAATGTTGCGTCAGTCACTTCAGCACCGTAAAGGCTCACCCCCACGATGGGCTTGCCCGGCTTGGCCTCGTCGCGACTCACTTTCCCGCCAAGTTTCTCGATTGCCGCAACGGATCGATCCTCGGCCTCATCCGCCGCGACCCGCCCGACTTCACACAAGCCGATTGCCAGGACGAGGATCCAACTTCTGATTCGCATCGGTTGCTCTCCTTCAACGTCGGTAACAACAATTCCACGACGAGTGTAACGCGCGCGCTGGGCAAAGGGAACGCCCTGTTGGGTCCAATGAGAACTGATCGAGTCCGCTGACGAAAAGCATGGAGAACCTCTTCAGGCTTATTTTCCCCTCTTTGCTCGCTCTGAAACGTGCTGAATACTTCGTTGCTGAAAAGCAGTAGAATGGCTAACGGTCCTGTCGCCCGTTTCTCTCTTCTTCGGAGCGATGCCATGACCTCACGTCCCGATCGTCGGTCGTTCATGTCCGCTTCCACCCTCGGTGTCGGTAGCCTCGCCTTCCTCGATAGCCTGCCGGCAGTGTCCGCCGCAGAGTCGAAGCCAGACCCGAATCTTGTACGACTTGATACGGGCATCGAGCCGCTCGTTCGACTCCTCGAAGACACTCCGCGAGAGAAACTATTGGAAGAGGTGGGCTCGCGCATCAAGAACGGCCTCGCTTATCGCGATGTCCTGACTGCCCTTCTCCTGGCCGGAGTACGAAATGTGCCGCCGCGCCCGACTGTAGGGTTCAAGTTCCACGCGGTGCTGGTTGTCAACTCTGCTCACCTTGCCGCTTTGGCCGGCCCAGACCGAGAACGATGGCTTCCGCTGTTTTGGGCGATCGATAACTTCAAGTCTTCGCAAGCTCAAACCATCAAGGAAAACAATGGCTGGCGCATGAAACCAGTGGATGAATCGAAACTTCCATCAATCGAGAAAGCCCGGGAAGCGTTCATCGCGGCGATGGATAACTGGGATGAGGAAGGCCTGGATGTGGCGACTGCGGCCCTGGTTCGTTCGGCCCAACCGGGTGAGTTATTCAATCTCTATGCGCGTTTTGGATGCCGGGATTTTCGCGATATTGGACACAAAGCCATCTATGTGGCTAATGCTTTTCGTGCCCTCGAAGTGATCGGCTGGCAGCACGCCGAACCAGTTCTTCGATCTATTTCGTATGCCTTGCTTCAACACGAAGGAGGCAACCCCGCGAAGCAGGACGCGGAACCCGACCGCTGCGGTCGACGAAACGCCGAGCTTGCCCGAAAGATCAAACCGGAATGGCTCAGAAAGAAAGCGGGAGAACAGACAACAAGCGATATCCTCGCAGCAAGCAGAACCGCTTCGGATGCGGATTTGTGTCAGGAAGTTGTTACTCTCCTAAATGCAGGTAATGGGCCGCAAGCGGTATGGGATGGGCTATTCCTGGCTGGAGGGGAACTGCTCATGCGACAACCCGGGATCGTGGCTCTCCATTCCCTCACATCGCTCAATGCTCTGCACTACACGTTCCAGCGAACCGGAGATGAAAACAACAGGAAGCTCCTGCTTCTCCAGGCCGCCGCGTTTGTTCCACTATTCCGGCAGGCGATGAAAGGTCGGGGCAAAGTGGGAGAGGCGAAGATCGATGAGCTTCGACCGACCGAGGGGAAAGGGGATCACGACGTTGGCAATGTTTACGCCACGTTGTCGAAAGATAAAGCTGCCGCGGCGGGGATGGCACTTGCTTACCTGAATGACCAGCCCACAGCAGCCAAAGAGTTGATCGATGCCGGGCGGCTCCTGATCTTCCTGAAGGGGACTGATTCGCATGATTACAAATTCAGTTCCGCGGTGATGGAGGACTATACATCCATTTCTCCTGCCTGGCGCAACCGATTCCTGGCTGCGAGCCTTTTCTGGCTGAAGGGATCGGCAACCGGAGATTCCCCGCTCGTGAAGCAAACCCGAGCGGCGTTGGCGTGAGAGCAAGCAGCCGAACCAATCTCTGAGTGACTAATTGCCCCCACTCGATGAGTGGGGGCTTTTCCTTACTCTTCATCACTCCGTAGCTTCGCAAGAACGCTGTAATCCTCAAGAGTTGTTGTATCCTGCGTGCTTTCCTTCCCCGCGGCGATGTCTCGCAAGAGTCGCCGCATGATTTTCCCGCTGCGTGTTTTTGGCAGTGTGTCGGTGAAACGCACCTCGTCTGGTCGGGCAAGTGAACCGATGTTTTGCACAACGTGAGCCTTCAACTCGTTTTTGACTTCATCGCCCGGACTAACCCCCTGCTTGAGTGTGACAAAGCAAATAATCCCCTCACCCTTGAGGGCATCCGGGCGACCAACAACTGCCGCTTCCGCAACTTTCGGATGATTCACGAGCGCACTCTCGACCTCCATTGTGCTGAGTCGGTGACCGCTCACGTTCAGTACATCATCCACACGCCCCATCACCCAGATATAACCATCCTCATCCTGGCGAGCTCCATCCGCTGTGAAGTAAGCTCCCTTAACTTGGCTCCAGTAAGTCGCCTTGTAACGCTCATCGTCGCCATAGATCGTACGCATCATGCTCGGCCACGGTCGCTTCACCACCAGAAAGCCGCCCTGGTTTGGTGGTACAGAGTTGCCGGTCTTATCGACGACTTCCGCAATAATTCCCGGCAACGGTTTCGTGGCGCTTCCAGGTTTTGTGGTAACTGCACCAGGCAGTGGTGCAATCATGATTGCACCGGTCTCCGTTTGCCACCAGGTATCGACAACCGGACACCTCCCGCTGCCGATCACCTGTTGATACCAGATCCATGCTTCGGGATTGATTGGCTCGCCCACGCTGCCGAGAACCCGGAGGCTGGAGAGATCGTGTCCTTTGGGCCAGTGATCGCCCCACTTGATGAAGGCTCGAATAGCAGTCGGGGCTGTGTAAAAGACGCTCACCTTGTATTTGTCGATGATTTCCCAGAACCGATCTTCGCGCGGATGATTCGGTGCCCCTTCGTACATGACCACGGTGCTTCCGTTGCACAGCGGACCATACACGATGTAGCTGTGTCCGGTGACCCATCCCACATCCGCGGTACACCAGTAAACATCCTCCTCTTTGATGTCGAACACCCACTTGTGCGTAAGAGATGTGCCGAGCAAATAGCCGCCAGTGGTGTGCAGGACACCCTTGGGTTTTCCAGTGCTTCCCGAGGTGTAGAGAATGTAAAGAGGATGCTCGCTATCGAGTGGCTCCGCAGGGCAATCCGCGGAAGCTGATGCCATCAGATCGTGCCACCACACATCCCGGCCAGTTTTCATTTCCACAGCCGTGTTGCACCGATTCAGAACGATGCACTTTTCGATTGTGGGGGATTTCGCGAGAGCAGTATCGACATTCACCTTCAAGGGAACAACTTTTCCTCGCCGCCAGCCGCCATCGGCCGTGATGATGATCTTGCTTTTCGCATCGTTGTTACGATCCGCGACAGCATCGGCAGAGAAACCACCAAACACCACCGAGTGCGTAGCTCCAATCCGCGCGCAGGCAAGCATCGCAATCGCCGCTTCGGGAACCATTGGCATGTAGATTGTGACTCGATCGCCCTTCCCCACTCCGAGCGATTTCAGACCGTTGGCACACTTACACACTTCGCGATGAAGTTGCTGATAGGTGAGGGTGCGGCTGTCGCCGGGTTCACCCTCGAAGATGATCGCTGCCTTATTTTTTCGCCAGGAAGCCAGATGCCGGTCCAGGCAATTGAAACTCGCGTTCAACTGCCCGCCAACGAACCACTTCGCGTGCGGAGCTTTGGACCAGTCAAGAACGGTATCCCATGACTTGAACCAATAGAGAGTTTTCGCCTGTTCGGCCCAGAACCCATCCGGATCGGTTCGTGCCCATTCCGCAAGCCGCTCGCGCTCATCTGGCCCAACATTGGCTTGAGCTACAAACTCCGCCGAGGGAGGGAAGGATCGGCTTTCCTTGAGAACGCTGAGGATGTTCGTATCTGGAGAGGGCATGGTGGTTTTCAGTGTTCAGTGTTCAGTGTTCAGCAAGTTGAAGTTCACATTTTCATCTGAAAACTGAACACTGAACACTGAAAACTATAATAGGACAGGGAACCAACGACCAAGGACTTCTTATCGATGCCCGAGAAAACATTTACCATCGCTGCCGTTCAGATGCGAATTGCTCCAGACCGCGAAACCAACCTCGCAAAAGCCGAGGAAGCAATCGCGTCCGCAGCAAAACAAGGGGCGCAAATTGTTTGCCTTCCCGAGCTTTTCATGGGTTTTTACTTCTGCCAAAAGGAAGACATCGCGCTCTTCGACCTTGCTGAACCAATTCCGGGACCGAGTTCCGACAGACTCGGAGCAGCAGCCAAGCGAAATGGCATTGTCGTGGTTGGGTCGCTGTTCGAGAAGCGAATGCCGGGAGTGTATCACAATACTGCCACCGTTCACGATGCCGATGGCAACCTCCTCGGTCTTTACCGCAAAATGCATATCCCGGACGATCCGCTGTTTCTGGAAAAATACTATTTCACGCCCGGTGATCTTGGGTTCAAAGTGTTTCAGACCCGACCGGCCAAAGTGGGTACGCTGGTGTGCTGGGATCAGTGGTATCCGGAAGCGGCCCGGCTGACCGCGCTCCAGGGTGCGGAAGTCATCTTTTATCCAACGGCTATTGGCTGGCACCCTCGCGAGAAAGCTGAGTTTGGGGAGGCTCAACACAGCGCTTGGGAAACGAGCATGCGTGCCCATGCCATTGCCAACGGAACCTACGTTTGCGCGGTGAACCGAGTTGGACACGAGGTCATTGTTGGTGAAGGGCTGGAGTTCTGGGGTGGCTCGTTCGTGAGTGACCCATTTGGTCGACTCCTCAAGAAAAGTAGCCACGGCAAAGAAGAAATCCTGGTGGTGACCTGCGATCGAACCCTCATGGAAGATGTTCGGCGGAACTGGCCATTCTTCCGCGATCGGCGCATTGATGCCTATGGTGATATCACGAAGCGTGTCGCAGATTGATGACTCTCTCTCGCTGAGGTGATCGAATGAAACTCTCCCAACTATGCTTGATGCGGCCAAATCTGCCACAAGCCCGAAGCGCCAGCGAGGGAAAAGTTGTCCCTCGCTGGCGCTTCGGGCTTGTAGCAGAACAAACTGCCCGAAGCTTACTCATTCCTCTTGTCTTGCTGGCTCTGTCCACCGCTGTCGGTGCGGCCGACTGGAAAGCCGCACCAACTCCCCTCATGACCAAGTGGGGCAAGCAAGACACACCCGAGAATGCCTGGAAGGAGTATCCCAGACCCCAAATGGTCCGTAAGGACTGGTTGAACCTCAATGGACTCTGGGACTACGCGATTGCAGAAAAAGGTGGAAAGGATCCCAAGCCCGAAGGACAGATCCTCGTTCCCTATCCGATCGAATCTGCCTTATCTGGCGTGGGAAAACGAGTCACGAAGAATCAGCACCTGTGGTATTCGCGTTCATTCGAGATTCCGGCTGGATGGAAGGGGAAACGGGTATTGCTCCATTTTGAAGCGATAGATTGGGAAGCGACTGTTTTCGTAAATGGCAAGGAACTGGAGACTCACCGCGGTGGGTTTGACCCCTTCACCATCGACATCACAGACAGTCTAAAAGAGGGGCGAAACGAACTCGCTGTTCGCGTGTGGGATTCAACCGATTCCGGCGCTCAACCGCGTGGCAAACAAGTGAGCAAGCCAGGAGGCATCTGGTACACACCCGTTACCGGCATTTGGCAAACCGTCTGGTTGGAGCCGGTGCCAGATACCTACATCACGTCGGTTCATTTCACACCCATCATCGAGACGGGTGAGGTCGATCTGCTTGTGACGGTAGGGGGCGCTACAGAGAAGGTCTGGGTCGGGGTCAAACTCCCCAATGAATCCAAAGTGCATTCCGGACAAGCGGGGAAGCCAATTCGTTTTCGAATTCCTGAGCCCAAATTGTGGTCCCCAGACACCCCACATCTTTACGAGGTCGAGATCGGTATCTTGACGCCGGGTTCAGACAACGAGTTCGTCGATCGAGTGGGCTCCTATTTCGCCTACCGGAAAATCAGCGCCGCTCAAGACGATAAGGGGGTCATGCGGTTGATGCTCAATAACAAACCGTTGTTCCAATTGGGGCCGCTCGATCAGGGCTGGTGGCCCGATGGCCTGCTGACGCCTCCAAGCGATGAGGCGATGAAGTACGACCTTGAGGTTCTCAAGAAACTGGGCATGAACATGCTCCGCAAGCACATCAAGGTCGAACCAGCTCGATACTACTATCACTGCGATCGACTGGGATTACTCGTGTGGCAGGACATGCCGAGTGGTATGGCCGATGGCCGCAAGCAATTCGTTCAACCTGATTGGAAGTCCGATGGTGAATTTACAGCCGATGAGAAGAAGCAATTCCGCACGGAACTCAAGGCGATGATCGACAACCGACGCTTTTTCCCGTCCATCGTTGCCTGGGTGCCATTTAACGAAGGCTGGGGCCAACACGACACTAACGACATCCTGAAATGGGTGAAGGAATACGATCCCACACGCCTGGTGAACGGTCCCAGTGGATGGGCCGACCGCGGTTATGGCGACATGAAGGATATGCACAACTATCCCGGTCCCGGGATGTTTCCGGTGATGCCGGATCGCGTCTCCGTCCTCGGTGAATTCGGAGGACTTGGGCTTCCGCTGAAAGCTCACCTCTGGAAAGACAGCGATAACTGGGGTTACCAGAGCTTCAAAACTACCGATGAACTCCGAGAAGGCTACCATGGATTAATGATTCGCCTCCACCCCTTGATTGCCAAGGGACTCTCGGCAGCAGTCTACACGCAAACGACTGATGTTGAGGTGGAAGTGAATGGACTGATGACTTACGACCGCGAGATAATCAAACTCGATGTCGCAGACACTGCAAAGTGGCACAAGGCGCTCTTTGGTCCTGCACCGGAATACCGTGTGTTGGTACCTACCTCGGAGAAAACGCCCCAAACATGGTCATTCACAACCGCCAAACCGAGCAAGGGCTGGGAGAAACCCGACTTTGACGAGAAGTGGATTGAAGCCGATGGTGGCTTCGGAACCAAGGGAACACCGGGAGCGATTATCCGCACCGAATGGAAAACCGATGACATCTGGTTGCGGCGATCATTTGACCTGAAGGAATTACCGAAGTCTGATGTTCTCTTCCGCCTTCACCACGATGAGGATTCCGAGGTCTACATCAATGGTGTTCTGGCTTTGAAATTGGGTGGTTATTCAACGAACTACGGTGAATACCCTCTGACTAATCTTGGCCAAAAAGCGTTACGAGTCGGTGTAAACATGATTGCTGTTCACTGCCATCAAACCACCGGCGGTCAATACATCGATGTGGGTATAATCGAGTTGATTGAAGCGAAGAAGTGAAAAAAGATCCCCGTCGAGTTCATAGACGGGGATTTTACCTTTAGCAAGAACTTAGCCACCACACCCTGTTCCTTCCTTGTCGCCTTCTGTCGCAACCGCATCAGCCATGACCCGGAGTTGAATCACGCTTCGCTCCTGCTCCTTCTCCAGGTAAGCCCGACCCTTCTTGACGTTCACATGGTCCCAGGGGAGCTTCTCACCGATGGGACGCTGCCGGGTGCGGTAGAAGTCCACATCAATTCCCAGATCAGTAAATGTTTTCCACCAGAGTTCCGGGTTAAAACACTCCTTCCAACCATCCATGCGAGCCCCGCGTCGCCATGCTTCGTAAAGCCCCGGGGCAACCCGTCGGTCACCCCGCGTGAGAATGCCTTCCAGGAGGCTTGTCTCGATGTCGTGCTGTTTAATTTTGACGTTCCGGTTGGTCTTCTGGCGATGGAGGTAATCGCCTGCCCAGCGGAAATATTCGCGAGTCTGCATCCCGTTCCACTGGTAAGGAGTGTGCGGTTTCGGAATGAAGTTCGACACACTCGCGGTGACTTCCTTGTATCGTCCTGTGGCTTCTTTCCCAACAGCACTGATCGTTTCGGACAGTTCGATGATCCCATCCAGATCAACGTGACGTTCCCCCGGCAATCCACAGAGGAAGTAGAGTTTGACGTGGCTCATCCCCTCCTTGAACGCTTCCCGGCACCCTTCAATCAGATCCTCGTTCTTGATCTTCTTGCGAATCTGCTCACGCATGTCGTCGCGGGCTACTTCAGGCGCAAGAGTGAGTCCTGCTCGCCGCCAGCCTTGCATCAGTTTGGGGACGCTTCGCAACTGGTGGTTCACCCGCAAACTCGGGAGCGACACGTTCACACCCAGAGGTGCGAACACTTCGTGCATTCGCTTGACGAGCTCCTCGAAGTGAGGGTAATCGCTGCTGGAAAGTGAAAGCAGACTGATTTCATTCATCCCGCTGTTGCGATAGCTGTCCAGTGCGGCCTGAACGATGGTTTCCACGGACCGCACCCTTAACGGCCGCTTGATAACTGTGGATTGGCAAAACCGACACTGCCACGGGCAGCCACGCATGATTTCAATCGCGATGCGGTCGTGCGGCGTCTGGACGAATGAGACAACTGGCTTCGTCGGCAGTGGGATCTCATCCAAATCCTGGGTGATCGTACAAGATGCGATCTCCGTGGGGACGTCGGCACGAGTGCGATTGACTGTGGCAATGGTCCCATCGGCGTGATAATCGAACTCATAGAAAGCGGGTGCATACGCCCATGTCGTACTGCCGACCAATTCGGCCAGCATTTCCATTCGCCGTTTGTGGGTCAGGTCGCCTTCTCGAACGGCCACTTCCTTGAGTGCTATCCACTTTTCCATCACCCAGGGAAGGCTCTCCTCGCCATCGCCAATCACAAACATATCGACGAAGGGCGCGAGCAATTCGGGATTTTGAGCACCGGGGCCGCCTGCAACAACAAGTGGATCGCTCACCCGACGCTCCCGGCTGAAATGCGGGACACCGCCGAGATCGAGCATCGTGAGCAGGTTGGTGTAACAGACCTCGTATTGCAGGCTGAAACCGAGCAGATCGAATTCCGACAGCGGCGTGAATGTCTCCAGACTATACAGCGGAAGGCGGTTCTGTCGGAGTTCGCTTTCAAAATCCATCCACGGAGTGAACGACCGTTCGCAGGCCCACTGCGGATTGTTGTTCATGATCGTGTAGAGAACCTGCAAGCCATGATGGCTCATCCCGATTGTGTAGGCGTCCGGGAAACAGAGGCAGAGCTTGCCGCGCACTTGGCGGTGATCTTTCCGAACAGAGTTGAGTTCTCCACCGATGTATTGTGCTGGTGTCTTCACCCGCGGCAAGATACGGAGAACGGCATCGCGAACAGCAGTATTCAGCATGAGGATTGCCCTCGTGATCGATCCGGGACGAAAAGGATTATAGCGTATATGGCGAGAAACAAAGCCCATATCCCTTTTGCTTCCAGGCGCTGACGCCCCCTGGCTATTGGATGTCGCCCCGTTAGGGCTCAGAGCAGCGATTATCGCTGCCTTGTGAGCCCCAACGGGGCGACATCCAATAGCCAGGGGGCGTCAGCGCCTTGAAGAAGTTTAGCACACAGTAATCAGGGCTTCTTGAACATCGGGTGGTTGGGATCGCCGCGGGATAGCAGGTAGGCCAGCATGTCGAGGACTTCGTTTTCATTCAGAGAACCGAGTAGTTTCTCCGGCATCAACGACACATTTGAGAGTTTGATGCTCTCGACCTCATCCTTCTTGACCTCCACCACCTTCGTTGAGTCCTCGGGATCGACCACGATCGTGTATTTGCCGTTCGCATCGTTCACGATCTTTCCCACGTAGGTCTTACCCTCAACGGTGAGAACTACCGATGCCTTGTACTGATCCGAAATCACCTTGCTCGGTTCGACAATCGACTCGGCCAGATCCTTGAGACCGAATCGGCCAGCCACTTGCGAAAGGTCCGGCCCAGTAGCTCCGCCATCACCACCGAATCGGTGGCAGATCACGCATCGGGCAGCGGAATAAGCACGTTCACCGTTCTTGAAGTTTCGCCCACTCTTGAGCTTCCCTTCGAGCGCAACCAGATTTGCTGTTGTCCACTCCTTGCCCGGCCCGATGGGCTTGGGTAGCTCTTTTACCTTGTATGGCTTTCGCAAACCAGCTGCCTCGATCGCCAAACGGTCGGTGTCGTTAGCGTTGGCGAAGGCATCTTTCTCCATGTTGTTGATGAAGCCCTGATAGCTGGCCCCCCCTGCTTTCGAGCGTCCCTCGGTCAGAAATCCGAAATAGGTCTTCCAGCGGTCGAGTGTCCAGCCAACGGTGGCATTCCGGAGAACGAACGCATAATGCAGCTTCTGAAGATCCGGAGCATTCTTCAGCATGTTCGCAACGGTTCCACCATACCCGCGGTTTCGAGCCAGGAGTTCTTCCATCCCCTCCTGGGTCATTGGCTTCGATGGCTCCTGAAGTAGTCTGGTTACTTTGTCCACCACTGTTGGCGACTTGAGGTAGATGAGCAGTTGAACCAGTTCCCGATTCACAAAGTCTGCTTTTTGGGGAAACTGAGGATCGAGCAGCGATAATGCTTTCGCGGTGGTTTCTTTACTTGGCTCACCCATGCGGACGAATACGAGTTGATAAGCCCGTAAGAGATCGAGTTGTTCCGGTTCCGGCAAGCTCGTGAAGTGTAATTTTCCCAGGGCATCTATCAACTTTGGTTCGAGGTCTTTGTCGCCCTGTCGGGCGAGTGCAACCACGCCAGCGATGATGGCGTTTGTATCCGTTTCCGCAAGAACTTTCTCCTGCCAGTATTTCACGGGCTGGTGTTCGAGTGCAACTCTCGCGGCATAACGGATAAAGCGATTAGGGTGATTGAGGTGAGGAAGAACGAACTCCACAGCTTTCGCAGGATCATCAGCCAGTGTGTGGAATGCCTCAATGTTCTTTCGCAGTTCTTGGGTTTGACTCGGAGGACTCTTGTACTCGACCTTCTCGGTTGACTCCTTCCCAACATAAGTCACGCGGAAGAGTTCGCTCTGTGCCCCGCGGCCACCGATCACGAAATACATCGCCCCATCGGCTGGACTAATCACCACATCGGTCAATGGCAGCGGCGTTCGACTCACAAACTCTTCTTTCGTTGCTTTGTAGGTTGCCCCACGGGGTTCAAGTATGAGGGCATACATGGTCCCGAAAGTCCAGTCGCAGCAGAAGAGCGCCTTCTGATACTTTGCCGGGAACTTGGCTCCATACCCAAACTCAATTCCAACGGGTGAACCGGGTCCGATGTCGAGTAGCGGGGGAAGACTATCTACATAGTAAGCCGGCCATTTCCCGGTTCCGCTTCGCCAACCGAATTCGCCGCCGCTTGGGGCATGGACGAC
The DNA here is from genome assembly GCA_035947935.1 of Gemmata sp. Lineage (GTDB taxonomy): Bacteria > Planctomycetota > Planctomycetia > Gemmatales > Gemmataceae > Gemmata. The sequence continues at coordinate 15,359 of DASZJS010000283.1, forward strand.
CCGCGTTGGGCGATACCACGGCATCCCCATGTCCCATTCCATGTCGGCATCATAAGTGAACAAATCTCCATCGGCATTGAACGCGAAGTCATAGGGATTCCGATAACCGCTCGTGATGATTTCACAGGTCTTCCCGTCGAGATTAGTCTTGGCGATGAAACCGCCCGGTGCCAGGATACCGCGGGCATGGCCGTTGGCATCCCATTGGCGTGGCAGCAAATGATCTTCGCCCCAGTTTTTCGGCACACGGCTATGTTCAAAGGGTGGAGTTGGAGTGTGATTTCCGCAAATGAAATAGATCGACTTGCCATCTGGACCCAGACGCAAAGCGTGTGGGCCGTGTTCGCCACCACCACCGAGTGCTTTCAACTTCTCGACCTTATCGAACACATCATCATTCTTGGATGCAGAAACGCGATAAATTCCATTCCCCAATGACCCACCGTTGCACATTACATACAGTGCCCCATTTGCGTAGAGCAGACCCTGCGCAGCCGAGATATTCAGCGGGATTCGCTCGACCTTGG
>DASZJS010000284.1:0-5713 GCA_035947935.1 Gemmata sp.
AATTGAGTGAGCCTGACGTAGCCGATCTTGGATTGCGAATCGATCAGGAAATCCCACTCGGCGACTGAGTCTCTCTTCACGCCCAGCACGGTCTCGACTGAGACCCAGTTCCGCTTCAGAGCGAATGTCATCTCCTTGCCATCCCGCTCGACGATCAAAGTCACCGGCGATCCCGGCTTACCGGTGATGAGCGCGATCGCTTCATCGATTTTCATTCCCTTGGTCGAGAATTCCCGTTGAGTATCGGCCGGGAGAGGAGCCCCGGTTTTCGCATCGACGCTCCGGACGACGCGGACGATCAGGTCGCCTGCCTGGATCCCAGCCGCAAATGCCGGACTGCCCTTTATGGGGCTCACGACCAGGAGCGCATCGTGAACGGCATCCCGGCGAATCTGGATGCCGACGCCAGGGAATCGGCCGCGGAGTGCGCTGGCAATCCTTCGGACGGCGTCTTCGTCGAAATAAACCGTGTAGGGATCGTTCAGGCTGGCCATCATCATCAGGATGGAAACATCCGCGTCCTTATTCCCTTCGAGATCCTCGCGCCGACCCAGCCGGATACGGGCATCCTTCAAGATGGCCATCCGCCGGTCATCGGGGATTGCCTTGAGCGATTTGATCGTTTCTTCAAGGTCGGCCGGCAGATGTTCCTCGATCCTCCTGTACATTCCCTTGATGGCTGCCGCGGTGAGGTCGCCCGCGTCCACTTCCTTCACGTACGTCCGGGTCACGATGTCGATGGCATCGTGGACCTTCTTGGCGAAGTTCTCGGCATCCTTCGGGTCGAGTTTCTGTCCTTCCTTGATCTCGTTCCTCGCAGCGACAAATGCGTCGGACTTCAGCGTCCCATCGACCAGTTGCTGATACTGCTTCCGGAGTTCTTGGTTCGCTTTCAGCTTCGGCATCCGGGAGAGCAGCGCGGTCCCTTCGCGGGCCAACTCTTCGTTCACCGTCCCGGCCTTCGCGAGGACATCGAGTGCCTCAATTCGCTTCTTCACTCTGTCGGTCGCGGTCGGATTGCGGGTCACGACAAAGTGACTGGTTCGCGCACCGAGGGGTAGTGCCTGGGCTTCCTTCTCTTTGTCGGTCTTGCCGAGGATACGGGCTTGTTTCGGGATTTCTGTCTCAAGGTATTTGATGAGTTCGTCCGTAGTAACGAGCCCATCCGGCTCGTAACCCTCGTTGTTCGGTGGGGTATCCGCAGCTCCCTTGAGGGCTTCAGAGACGGTACTCGCAAACAGTCCCATCTCTCCCCGGACGACGGGCGCAGAGTTGATGAATCCACTCAGCAGCATGAGGCGGTCCGCGGGTCGAACAGACTCTTCCTTTTCGTCCTTCCCAAACAGCAGGCCATCGACATCGGTCAGCGTTGGCTCGGCCACTTTCTCATCGCCATCCAGTTTGAAACCCTTGTACTGGACATCCATCAGGAGAAGTACCTTTTGCCCCTTCAGTTTCTTGAAGGCACCATCGAGATCGGTACCGAACAGGAGGGCAGTCTTCCCGCGATCCTTGAGTACCGCATCGGGGGTGAAGAAAGCCGTCTGGTCATTCGCGGACGCACCACGTCCGAAAAACGCGAGAACGATCAGATCGTCCTTACCAGTTTGAGCGGTGGCGGCCTCAATGGCCTTCACGATGGCTTCGCGTGTTGCGACCTGCCCTCCTCGCTTCTCGTCCGGGGTTGAGATGAGTAGTTTGGCACGCTCGGCAGGCACACCGAGGTATTTGGGGTCGCTGAGGACATCGAAGAGGGCTTTCGCATCGTTGTCGGCAGTCGGGCGTGGGTCAATCGCCTTGTCCTGGAACTGGCCTACCCCAACGATTACCACAAATGGGCCAGCAGCCTTGACCGATGGCTCATCAGCCCGGACGGGACGATTTGCCCCGACGAGGAGAGATGTCGCGATAGCGACGAAACCCAAAACGCGCGATTTCATTCGATGGCCTTTCTGTAGCTTCCTGCCGGTCTGCCCGGCACTCTGAGCGATCTGAAAATGATTTTGGAGGAACAAGTCAGTCTGATGTCAGACGCAGAGGCGATGTCGGGAGGGTTGTGACTTCGCAATCAGTCCTGCCAGGGAAAATAAAACTCACTTCCACATTGTCACACAGGCTCGCGTGGCGTCAATCGGATTCCCTGTAACACGTTGGTCTATCTCAGGTGCCAAGTTCCGACACCATAATACTCTAACATTTCAAGTGTCTCCCCATGCAGTTATCGAGCCAAGTTTTGCCGACCGGTCGAGCAGGGATCGGCGTCAGAGGGCACGCAGCGAATGATAACTCAGGACGACACGATGAGGGTACTTATTGATGACTGTCCGTCGTTCGTAGACCAACGACTTGCCGCTCTACTTGGCATTGGCCGATTTTGCCCTGCACGCAGGCGTCGGGAAACACTTCAGTTTCGGAGAGTTGTTGGCGTTTATGATCGGCTGCACTGGGTTTTGATTCGTGGATAAGCTTGGACTTTTGCTCAGGCGATTTTCTTGATCTGTTCAAACTCTCTTGTTCTTCTTTTGTGCGTTTTGAGCTTTTTTGGGGCCAATCCTCTTTGTTTTTGCGGCCACTTCTCTGCTTTTCTTGCGGCCGTTCTTCTTTCTTCTTGCGACTGGCACTCCCGAAAGCAATAATTTGCAATTTGGAACGGGTCTCGTTTTGAGGATAATGCTCCTCGCATCTCATCGAACTGCTGGCACCCTGTTGGCCACCTATGGAGTACGGGCATGGCTGCTCCCCTTCCCTTCGATCTGAACGAGGTCGATTCATTCGATGCCTGGAAGCCCTGGCAACCCACGAAAAACGAGTGGTCGCGCAAGTGGGCCGTTCACCTGTTCCGCCGAGCGGCGTTTGGGGCAAAACCAGCCGAGATTGATCGCGCTCTGGCCGAGGGATTTCCCAAAACCCTCGAACGGCTTCTCGTTGGCGCGCCGGATGCAAACGAAGTGTTGGAGTTATTCACCGAGATCGGGCAGTACTGCAAGGAAACAGCCAACCTTCGGATGTGGTGGCTGAGGTTCATGGTGGAAGGCGGTCACCCGCTTCGAGAAAAGCTTACCCTCTTCTGGCACAACCACTTTGCCACCAGCATTGCTAAGGTGCGCGAAATCAAATCGATGTTCGAGCAGAACATCGCCCTCCGGAAACATGCCCTGGGAAAGTTCAGTCCGTTCTTACAGGAGATGAGCAGAAACCCAGCGATACTTGTCTGGCTCGACTCGAACCAGAACGTGAAGGAAGCACCGAACGAAAACTACGCCCGTGAACTGATGGAGTTGTTCTCGCTTGGTGTCGGCAACTACACGGAAAAGGACATTCGCGAGGCTGCCCGTGCATTCACGGGATGGCACACCAACTCCGCTCCCAACGGAGAGGAATTCGAGTACAACCCCAGCGAACACGATGAAGGCTCGAAGACGGTGTTCGGACGTACCGGCAACTGGGATGGCGGAGACATCGTCCGACTCTGTTGCGATCGGCCCGCGTGCGCGAAATTCCTGGTCGGCAAGCTCTACACTTTCTTCGTCAGCGAGACACCCCCGCCGAAAGGATTGCTCACGCCCCTTGAAGAACAGTTCCGCAAATCCGATTACGACATCGCCGACCTCGTGAAGACGATGCTCGGCTCTCGACTGTTCTTCTCAGCCCATGCCTACCGCAAACGTGTGAAGTGGCCCGTCGAATATGCGATTGAAGCATTCCGATCCGTGATTCCAGGGCGGATACCGCTTTCCAATCTCGTTGACTCGCTGGCGAGCATGGGGCAGGTGTTGTTTGCGCCACCAAACGTGAAGGGCTGGCGAACCGGGACAGACTGGCTCAACAGTGCCACCTTACTCGCCCGGAACAATCTCGCAGAGCGGGTTGCACTGGGGGGGGATGGAGTAACCGAGGCAAGTTCCCAGACCGCCAAACTCGTACCGACGCCGGTACCCCCAGGCACTCCCGTTGCTCCGTCAGTGTCCTCTACATCATTGGCCCCTCCGCCTCCGCCGGACGCGAGTGCAGATCCCATTACCACGCTGTTCGCCTCCGAGCCGAAAGATGCGGCTACACTGGTACAACGAATGGGCGAACTGCTTTACGGTGAACGCCTCAGCCCAACTCATGCCGCGAAAATTGAGAAGTTTCTGCGCGAACCGCTCCTGGTGCCGCGGAGCAACCCAGCAACGTCGATTCCTGCACCATCCCCCCAGTTGCCTGGGCCTGTCTTTCTACCCGCTGGCTCCGGGTATCCTTACCCTGCACTCCCCATCACCCCCATCAAGCCTCTCAAGGCAGACCAGCCTGAACTCGCTCCACCGCCGCGTGAAGTCATAGCGAAACCCGGCAAGTTCGACCTCGAAGCACCCGAGTTCAAGGCTCGCGTTCGCGAGGCTTTGCACGCTATGATGTGTTTACCCGAGTACCAACTCAACTGACCCACTGCTTCCGGCGTGCAAACGCCCGCACTTGTTCTGGAGTAGGGTGGGCCTCGCCCTGCTTCGCAGGTCTCGACCAACCCTACAAATTCATCCTTCCCCTTCAGCTCACGACCGGAGATTCCATGTCTCGCTCGATCGCAATTGCACTGAGTCTCCTCGGGATCGCATCATCAACCTTCGCTCAAACACCCGCGACACGGGTGTCAACTCCCTCCAGCCCGACAGCAGATGCACCCGAGAAACTCCTTTCTCCCACAACGCAACTGTTCGTCCGGTGGGATGGGATCACCGCGCATAACGATGCCTACAAGAAATCCTTCTGGGGTGGTCTGATGGCTGGACCAACGGGAGGCAGCATTCGGACTCTGCTTGCCGAATGGCCGAAGTTGCTGGGAAATAGCCAGCTTGCCGATCCACTCGTTGAAGGAAAGCCGCTTGAGGAATTGAAGACAACCATTGCGGATTTCAAGAACGCAACCAAGATCATCGACTTGATTGTCGATAAGGGGGCGATTGTCGGGCTTGAGGTCCGCGAACCGAAACCGACACTCAAGGGCGTCGGACAGGCTCTCGGTGGACTCTTCAATGGGGAACTCCCGAGTTCCGAGATTCTCGCCCCCGATGTGCAGTTGTTCGTACTCGTTCCCAATGTCGCCGAACGAGCGGAAGTGCCATTCGCCACGATCCGGCAGTTGCTCGCAAAGAGCGAGACCAAGATTGAACCGTTCGCGATTGCCGGGCGGAATGGATTTCGGATTGCAAGGTCCGAGGAGAACGATTCACCGGCTTCGGTATCGATCGCGTGGTGGGTCGAGGGCAAGCACTTTGTTCTATACGTCGGGACTACCAAACTGGAAACGACGGTTGACGGTGTCGCCGCCAATGCCAGGAAGGGTGGGATTACCGAGCACCCGCTTTTCCAGCAGTGCATGAAGAATCCTGGTTATGAATCGGTCACTCGCGGATTCGTGGATACAGGGCGGTTAATATCGCTTGTCAAGATGCTGGCGGGACCGTTCGTTCCTGGTCTCGGTCAACGGATCGATGACCTCGGATTCGGCAACTTGAAATCGATTGTGTTCAACTCCGGGTTTGAGGGCAAGGAATCGCGGGCGACTTACGAGTTCAATCTCCCCGGCGAGCGGAAAGGACTGGCCAAAATCCTCAAGCCACAACCGCTCGGTCTCAAGGACTTGCCACCCCTGCCGCCGGATATGACTCGGTTCTCGGCTCTCCGCATCGATCCGACCGCGACCTACGATGCCGCGATTTCGGTTCTCGAAACC
>DASZJS010000285.1:0-2326 GCA_035947935.1 Gemmata sp.
GTGGTGGAGTTACGACAGGAGGAGGAGGAGTAGGGGTATCACGTCCCCTATATGAAGCTTATTTTTGTCGAACAGTTCGATAAGACGTCATCTCGCAGTCTCGCGCGATAATGCAGCCGAAATTCGGCATGGTCTAGTGCCGCACCATTGGCAAGCCCTGTCGAGACTTACAGGTACGTCGGCGCGGACAAATTCCGCTTCCGCGCCGGTGGCGCGCAGCTCGCGCACAAGCTCGGCGCCGGCGTCGCTGCGGCAGTGAGATTTTGTCTCCTCAGCCTCAAAGGGCCACATCAGGCCCTCTACAACGCATTTCTCGAGAAGCTGATCTCTGCTCGGGAAGAAGCCCGCCTGACGCAACGAGAGGTCTCAGGGGACGCAACCCCTATCCGGAGTCCTTCCCACTTTCGTGCCCTGTTGCCGCCCGTGCCCGCTCCTCGATCTGCTCCTTCAACGACTTCCCTTCGGAAGAAGATTCGTTATCCGTATGACTATGGAGGTCTGCGATCGTTTGGCGGAGACGTCGTGCCCGCTCGATCTGTCCTTGTTCGGTGTGAGACTTATCGTCATCCATGTTCTTTTTGCCTCGAGGCTGCGTCGAAGCGCAGTCGAAAGATCATTCCACTGAACCCTATTTTAATCCTTTCATATATTGCCGAAGCAATTTCGCGCGAGCGCTGCTCGATTCGGCAAGCGGTGAGGCGGAGATGGCAGCGGTCGTGATGGCTTTTGTCCCAGTTGGTGCCTTGGTGCGATAGTGCTGGTGCTTGCGAGTCACGCGAACCGCCCGGTCCACCATCTCCCGCAGACTCTTACCTTGTGTTGAATTGATAATCCCGAGATCGCGTACTTGAGAACTCCCGTCCTGTACGATGATCTGGTACCAATGATTGTCGACCGGGTTACCGAAGCTGACGTACCCTCCTTCCAAAACCGTGTGCGGCGCCTTGACATTTCCCCGGAAGCTGTACTGGGCTCCAGTGTCCCCATTGGGATCGTAGTAATGAGGAGTGATGAAGTCGGAAAGCCGGAATCCATTCACCTCGTAGGCGAACTGGTCTGCTTCGCAAGGATCGCCAACCTCAACCAGGTACGTCACGCGACTAAACTCGGACACGGGCGCGGGTGCATTGGGCGGAGGCGGTCCGGCAATCGTTCTGCTTCCAAATGGATCTGCTAGCATCTCAAGGGTTTCATGGCTAACCGTAAGTTGCCAGCCACTGTTTGCCTGGACCAGTGAAAATGGCTGCCCATTCTCGTCGGTGTGATATCCGGCCGCGCCCGGCTCCTGGATGTCATCCTGGATTATCACCGGCCAGTAATCGACTGGAACGGCCTCCAGCTTTTCAAAGGCATCAACCGTTGCATTGATATTCCAAAGTGGACCAAAATCACGCGTGACTTGCTTCTGGATCGCCGCAGAGAGGGCGGAGACGTCAGAGAATGTGACCGAAGGACTGTCAGGGACCAATGCTATATGCGGTATCAAGGCGCTCATAATTGATTTCTCCTCTCGCATTCCAACGTTTTCAACTTAGGAATCAAATAGCCATCAACACGTGGGACAAATCCGCGCCGCTATGCAAAAGCAGAAGAAGGAACTGACACTGCTTCGGCAGGCACGAGCGTGGCCACCGAAACATGTGGCCAATTGAGGCCGTTAAACTTCAACATAACCACCTGAGAATACTGAATCTGTGTGTACGCAAACGTAATCTTTCGTGGGGTCGTAATCTCTACCGGAGGGATGACAGAAAATGTAGGCCGGGGTTGCCCGGGCACTTTTACTTCGCCTTGGATCATCAACGGCGGCTGCCCTGGCCTGAAGATTGGCACTTCGATGGTTACCTCAACCGTTTCGATCCAAAAGGTCGCTTCCATCTGGAACGCCTGGGCGTTCGGCTTGTTAGCCGCCGGATCGCCTTCGAGAAAAGCAATATTGTCGGTGCCACCACCAAAGAGTGGGGTCGCCGGATTGCTCGATATGAATATCTGGGTTGTGGACGTTATCTTTTGCTGGCTGTTGTGATTCCGAATCACCGTGTTTGGATCGCTCAAGATGGCTTGCGTGATCTTTCCGTTGTTGATGAATGGAGTCAGATCTTGCGGAATTCGAGGTGTTCCCTGCTGGGCTGCCGTCTGGCTGGGGAATGGGATTGGCCCGGTAGCTTGGGTCTTGCCCACTACGAACGGGGTTATGTCGACGGCCGGTATTGTTGGCGGACCGCCGATGGAGGTGGAGGTCCCTTGCGCCTGGATCGTGGTACCGTGTGGGATCGATGCCATACGGGCAAGGGTGGGACCCTCGGCAGGAACGGTTGTAGACGGA
>DASZJS010000286.1:0-2983 GCA_035947935.1 Gemmata sp.
AGCCGTGGCTGTTGCAATCGCCGCGGCCAAGGTTGTTGGGGCCGAGAACGTACTGGAACCGAGTCGCTACAAGCCGCCAATCAGCAAGGACGGGGTCAAGGGATACGGAAGCGAACAAGATCGACAGTGGCCGACAGAACGGCCCGATCCGACGCCGATGTACAGTTCAAACGACAAGTCTCGATGGGCGACGATCCGCTGTCTGGTCGATGAAGGCACTTACGTCATCGGCAAACGTGTGTACCCGGACGGTCATGACGCCAAGACGTTCAAGGACGAAGGGGTGGTGACTGAGCCGCAATATAAGAGTCTGGACATCGTTCTTCGGCCCCTGGGCGATGATGCAAGCGGCTCACAAACCCGTGAGTTTTATTCCAGCAAACCGCCGCTGATGCCAACACTGCTCGCGGCAGAATACTGGGTTTTGAAGCGGGCGTTCGGATGGGATATCGTTCGCGATCGCTGGCTGGTGATCCCCACGATTGTCTTCACGGTGAACGTCCTTCCGTTCGCGGTTTACCTGATCCTGCTCGCTCGACTGATCGAAGCGAGCGGGAAGACGGACTTCGGCAAACTCCTGGCGTTCTGTGCCGCGGCAGTCGGAACCTATCTCATCACCTTTTCGGGAACGCTGAACAACCATTTGCCCGCTGCATACTGCATTTTGTTTGCTGCGTATCCTCTGGTGCGCGCCATGACAGAGAAACGGGACATGGAGGTGGGCGGTTATTTGGGCTGTGGATTTTTTGCTGGCTTTGCAGTGACATTCGACCTCCCCGCCGCGGCATTCCTGGCCGCAGTCGGAATACCGCTGTTGATTGCTCGGACTCGGCAAACGCTTTTCTTTTTCCTTCCCGCAGCCGTGATTCCGCTGGCGGGTCTGTTCTTGTGCAACTACGTTGCGATGGGTCGGTTTACTCCGGCATATGGTGAGTTCGGGGGGCCGTGGTACAACTTTGAGGGGAGCCACTGGGCGAAACGCGGCACACCGGCTGCGAAAGGGATCGATTTCAACGATGAACCGACTGTTGTGTATGCGTTCCACCTCTTGTTTGGTCACCACGGATGGTTCAGCCTGACACCCGTGTGGATTCTGGCCTTTGGTGGGCTGTTAGGAATGGGAATCCGCAGCGCTGTGGATGTTCGGAAACTGCTGGGACGGGGGAAGGGAACAGGCTGGACCCCCGAAGTATTCGCGGCGATGACCTTGGTTGTGTCCGTGACTGTGTTTGCCTTCTATCTCACACGCACTCAGAGCTACAACTATGGAGGGTTCACCAGTGGCCCACGCTGGCTGTTCTGGCTGATCCCGCTGTGGGTGTTGGGATTGCTGCCCGCGGCCGATCGAATTGGCGGCTCGAAGGTTGGCAGGCTTCTGGGTGTGGTCTTGCTCGGGTTCTCGGTATTGTCGGTGTTCTATCCCACGCCGAATCCCTGGCGGCCACCGTGGATACTCCAGTTGATGGAATTCACAGGCTACCTGCACTATTGATGCGAACCCGTCGCCACAACCGAAGGGCAGACGATGGCGGATGAGGCAAATACAAGAAGCGAACCACCTTTGGTTGTGAAGGTGAATGAGGCTCACGCAAATGTGAGTCCTCCAATGGTCGCATTGGTCATTCCACAACCGCTTCCGAAGCCCCGCCCGGGACTGATTGAGGCGATCATCTGGTGTGCGATCTTCCTCGGCACTCAACTCTTCTCATTGTTGCTCATATCCGGCTTCATGCTGGCAGTATTTGCCTTGCAAGCTCCCGATCCGCAACAGTTCCTCCTCGATCAACTGGAAGGACTTAGATCAGTCGCCTCGAAGGAAACCCCTGCTAGTGAACCTCATCCCATTCCATCGGAGATTGGGCAGGCTCTGGCGTATGGCATGCTGGGGGCTCAGATCGCATCACTTGGGTTGATCGTACTCGTAGTCCCGTGGAGAATCGGGGCGGATTGGAAACGGCAGATCGGTTTTCGACGTCCGGCCGGGCTTCATGTGCTGCTGGTGGTGCTAGTGGTTCCAGGTTTCATGCTGCTCTCCGGCGGAATCCAGGAGTTGTTCCAGAGAGTGACGGGAATCACACAACCTGCCGCCAGCCAAGCGCTGAACAACCTGTTTAGTTCGTTCCCCTGGTTCCTCACGTTCCTGGCGGTGGGGTTTGGACCGGGTTTTGTCGAGGAAATGTGGTGCCGGGCCTTTTTGGGCCGTGGGCTTTCAGCTCGCTATGGGATCGTGATTGGCGTTGCGCTGACTTCGAGCCTGTTCGGGCTGCTACACATCGATCCGTCTCTGGTCATTCCCATCGCGATCATGGGAGCTTACCTGCATTTCATTTATCTCGCTTCCCGATCGATTTGGATCTCGATCCTATTGCACACCTTGAATAATGGAATTGCGGTACTCGCATCTTTAATGGGTGTGGAGGGGCCATTGGCTGCAGACCCTCATGGCCTAACGGGCGTACTATACTTTGTCTCGTTCTCGCTGGTACTCTTCGCCAGTATCGCCCTTTGGACCGCTCGAGCCCGGATTATTCCCATTCAGAGAAGTGAAAAAGAATGGAAGAGTTCCACGGTCTGGAAGCCCGAATATCCTGGGATTTCGGCTCCCCCACTCGATTCCGGAGCCCGACTGGGATATGCGAAAGTGAGTCCGGTTGCACTGGTGGGTACACTCGCCTCGTTCGCGATACTTGTCTATCTCCTCTTCTCGTGATTGCTCTGGATGGGAGGTTCGTTCTGAGAATAGATTGATTAGTTCAGATTGGAGAGTGCCAATTAACAGATATTGTACAGCGAAGCATTGAGTTTCCGCTCTTATAATCTATTCTTGTAAACCCTCAAACTGAACACCTACCGCCTTGTTCGGGTTGCCCGCCGATGGGTGGCCGTTCTATTGTGAATAATGACTCGAATCCCTCGGCCATCAACATGTCGAAAACCCCCAATGCGTTCCTCGTTGCTCGCCGCGACGATGGATTCGGAGATG
>DASZJS010000287.1:0-3267 GCA_035947935.1 Gemmata sp.
TTGCCTGCTGGAGAATGTGCTCCCCATCGCGAACGCCTGTCGCAGGCTTGCCACAGTAGATGCAGATTCGATCGGCGATTCGGACCAATTTGCAACTCCACTGACGCTCATCAGGATGCTCCAACATAACAGACATCGGGAACTTTCAAAAGTTCGCGCTCATGACGGTCGGTGTCAATTCGGTACCCCGTCCCGCCATTCATCTGATGCCTATTCTTTCTTCCGTCATCCCCACGAGAGCCGAAACGACATGCTGAACCCGCAACCCTTTTGCTCAAGCTGCCAATGCCGTTTCCCTTCGGGAGCCTCGGCCTTTCGCTTTAGGCATTGAACACCCAGCCGATTCGGGCGCTGTATCATCGGTTCCACGGCGGGACCGGACAACCAGGTTGATCGGCCAATCTTTATCACCATCAATCCGACTCCTTTCTCAGGATTTCCCTGTTCGTCTGATAGTGATATTTCGTCCGGTAAGTGCGAGTCCTCCAGAGGCGACTCAGACGGTCTCGCCTTGGCTTGAGACTCTCATTAAGACAGATGGCGCGATCTGTGACGGCTCGTAAATACTTCCACTAAAACCGGCAAACTTGTCGCGGACGAACGCGCTCTGCTTCCGATTAATACCGGGAGGGCTTCAGATGAACGACTTTGCGATGACTGTAACGAAGCGAGAAATTGCGACTCTTCTGCGAAAAAGCGTGCGCACTGTTGAGAGGATCATTGCGGCGGGGGCGCTTCCAAATCCGCTGCCGATGCCGGGTCATCCGCGCTGGTCTAGAGAAGCGATCGCCCACTGGATCGCTACCGGCGCAACGACTCGGGCTGCCTAGACGGATGATCTGATGGTTGGAAAGCTACGGCCGGTGCCCTCGCGGTGCTGTGTCGATGGTGTTTGCTTGCCTTTTGGTGACCGGGGACCGACCAGCAACTGGTCTCCATTAATTACGAGGACGTTTGTATGAACGACAGTATGATTAGCGATAGATCGAATGTGAAGGAAGCTGCCGAGGGGTATCGGCAGATGGGTATCGCTGTGTGCCGAATCGACCCTAAGACGAAACGGCCGCCGAATGAAGAATGGACCACAAAGTCAGCAGAGCCAGAAGAATTTCTCCCTGATGAACATGTTGGTATCCAATGTGGGTGGCTTTCAAGGAACAGCGACGGTGATTTGTATTGTGTTGACTTAGATCACCCGGATGCGCTCGCGATCGCTGATGACTATTTACCCCGCACCGAGGCAATCGAGGGACGGGCGGGAAAACCCCGGGCTCATCGCTACTATCGCGTCAAGGATGTTCCAGCTTGGGCAGAGAGTCCTGCAAAGGACGCGGTGGATGCGGCCCGAAGGGCAGGAGAGAAGCCAGGACCATTCACAAAGCACATCAGGCACAAAGATACAAAAAAACAGCTTTTCGATCTGATCGGGACAGGCGGGCAGGTTGTCGCGCCACCCAGCTTGCATCCCAAGGGGGAGCGGCGAGAGTGGGAACGTGGCTGCGACATCACCAAGGCGACAGTCGTGACGTGGGAGGAACTGTGGGAGCACATCAAGCGTTTTGGTCAAGCAATCGGAGCGAGGATGCCTAATGTCGGACAGGACATGCAGGATGAGCCAGAAGTAGGAGAATCGCACCAAACTGACGCGGCTGCGGAACCCGCCGGTGACCGTCTGGACTTACCGCCGATGGAGGAGCGAGTAGCGCTGTGTGAACGATATCTACGACTCGTAGATCCTGCACGTTCAGGCCACGGAGGGCATGATGCGACCTATCGCGTTGCACGGTTGATCGTGAATGACTTCGCGGTCACAGGTCGAGCACAGGGACTCTTACTGATGAAGTATTACAACACACGACTGGCCGAGGCCGGTGAGGAAACCTGGAGCGACAGACTTCTGGAACACAAGCTGGACTCCGCTCGGGCGGCTGGACCTGATCCTCGATTTCCCTTCGGCTGCAAACTGACAGCGGATAATGAGGATTGGGGCGATCCGTCCTTACTGGCAGATGCGTTCGTCCGGGATCAGCCGGTGCTGTTCTCGGAGGGTCGGTACTTTCTGTTCAATGGCCGCTGCTATGACGAAATTGATCGGCAGACACTCGGGGCAAAAGTCTGGAACTTCATTCGCGAAGAGGCAAGGCTGCATTCTCCTGAGCATCCACCGAAACTAAACCGGGCGATGCGAGACAATGTTGTTGCTGCGATCGAGGCTTGTGGTGTTCAGCGTATTAACGGATGCACGCAGGATGTGACATTCAACGCATGGTTACCCGGGACCGGTCGATCTGGTGACACACTCGTCCTTCGGAACGGTCTGCTCGACATTGCATCTGGAACACTCACGCCACACACACCCGATTTCTTCGGGCTCTACTGCCTTCCATATGACCACAAGCGTGATGCCACCTGTCCGGCATGGGAAGCATCCGTGAGCCGAATCTGCGGCGGGGACGAGGAACTAATTCGCCTCCTACAGCAATGGTTTGGCTACTGCTTGACAACATCGACTGACCAGCAAAAGTTCATGGTGCTCGTTGGTGAGGGGGCGAACGGCAAAAGTACCCTCGTAGGTGGCCTACTCGCGATCGTGGGTGCGCAAAATGCCTCGCACGTCTCGCTGGAAAAGTTCTCAGGCTCGTTCGACTTAGGGTATAGCCTGGGTAAGTTAGTAAACGCCCCAGACGATATGAGTGAAATAGACAAGGCGAACGAGGGTGTACTGAAGACGTACACATCCGGCGGAGCGATGGCCTTCAACCAGAAGAACCGACCGATTCTCCACACCCGGCCGACAGCCAAGTTGATGTTCTGCACCAATACAGTCCCGCGGTTCAGTGATCGGTCGAGCGGGTTGTGGCGGCGGCTCCTCCTCGTACCGCTAACCGTCGTGATTCCCGAGGGCGAGCGCGTCATGGGCATGGATAAGCCAGCGTACTGGGAGGGTGAAACAGCAGGCATGTTGAACTGGGCACTGGCAGGACTCAAGTCTCTTGCGGCCGGGTTTGTGGACCCTGAATGCGTTCGTAAGGCTGTCGCCGAGCATCAGACCGAGAGCAATCCGACTCGACTATTCCTGAACGAGTGTGTCGAGCCCGCCGAAGGTCAGATTCCCTCACGCCAACTGTACTCGACGTACACATCATGGATGAAAGCACATGGATACCAACATCCGTTAGGTCACAACCAGTTCACCAGGGAAGTAAGAAGAACCTTTCCCAATGCTGAGCGGAAAAGCGGACGGCCTGATGGTGAGCCGAAGAAGGT
>DASZJS010000288.1:0-14028 GCA_035947935.1 Gemmata sp.
TTTCAACGGTCACGGCCATGTGTTTGTCGACGGCCGAGGGAACGGCGGCCAAAGCTCTTCTCTCTGCCAAGGTCATCGCTTTAACCCAAGGAGTTTTGAAATCCATGTTAATCACCAAGATCAAAATCGCGATTGCGCTGATACTCGTTGCAGGAATCACGGCCCTGGGTGTCAGTGGACTGCTTTCCAGAACCATGGCAACCGAACCAGCTGCAGGAATGCCGAACGTGCAAGCAGAGGGTCTGGCGAACCCGGACGATGTGAACCAACGAGTTACGGAGTTGAAGCAGCAGCTTCAGCAAATGCAGAACACGATCGCCAAGCTCGAGAAGGAGACTCAACCCAAGGGCGGCGAACACAAGACTTGTGACACTGCCTTCCTGGCCAATCGTTTCGAGTACCAGATTCTATTCGAGATCGGCCGCACGCAAACCAATGAGGGCGGTCGTATCGAGATTCGCGAGGTATGGGGCACGCGTAAACAAATTGAGATCGGTGGCCAATATCTGGTGCGAGGCAAGTATGTGCTGCCGAAGGGCGTACGCGGTAAGCTCTACTTCTACGCTTCAGCAGGAGGCGCATGGGGGCAGACAGCTTCCCTCGATCTGCAATCCGTAGTGGTGGATAAAGAGGAAGGCGAATTTGCACTCGTTCACGGAATGGCAGGCCCCGGGCACTTTCATCTGATCCTTACGGCCGAGGATCGCTATTCCCGGTGGTTCGCTGACGTGTATTTCGGGACCGGCGACAATGTTTGGCGAGAAAAGCCGTGAAGCGCTGACTGGTCGTCATGAGACAGTGCCCGCACCTTCGCTAACGAATCTCATTTTCCCTTCGCTCGTACCGCGATCACCGTCTGCGGGAGAGAACGAATCGCCCGGAATCGCTGCGCGATGTGAAACTCGCATCGAAGGATGTGGCCGTGGCCGTTGTTTGGAATGCGCCGAACAATGGAAGGTTCTGATTCGCGGTGAGCAGGACTGCATCATCCGTCGTTCCCGCAATATGCATTTTCGTGGAATACACGAATGGAATGATTCCGGCAAATCGTCCGTGATATCGGACGCGATAGGTTTCGTCGTCGAGCTGGACAAACTTTCCGTGAAGGGGTCCGGTGTGCCCCGACTTTTCGCTGACCCAATAACCGGACCATCGTCCGGTTAATTCGGGCGGAGCAGCAAAAGCAGTCGCAGAAAAAGCACATAGAACGCCCACAACGCACGCGAGACGGATCATGATTCACCCTCTGAAAAGCCGCGAAGCACAGCCCACTTTAACAGAGTGATCGATGAACTGCACGTTTGCCGAGGACAGGAGAGGTTCAAGAATTGAGATGTGTGGGAGGGAGTTATCGAAAATGCAGGATGTTACGTTGATGATCGTGAATTGTTGGTTATTGATTGTTAATTGCCCAGTTTGAATGTGAAATGCAAAAGGAGAATCCGCGCGCGGGATGGCTTTCTGGCGGCCAGTCATTGGGTAAAACGCGCTCATTGGAGACCCCGACGATGGCCATCACCAGCCAACTGCTCCGGATCGCCCGTGACGTCGAACCCAGCGCGACCGATGGCGACCTTCTCCGCAGGTACGTCCAGAATCAGGACGAAGCTGCGTTTGCCGAAGTCGTCCGCCACAACGGGCCGCTCGTCCTCCGTGCCTGCCGGTCGGTTCTTGGTGAAGCGACAGCCGCCGAGGATGCCTTCCAGGCCACCTTCCTGGTACTCGCCCGCCGGGCCAGTCGGCTCACCCAGCCCGGGTCGCTAGCAGGGTGGCTGCACGCGGCCGCGATTCGGATCGCCCGAGATGCTCGGCGGGCCGAGGTCCGCGCTCGCCGCCGGGTGTTCGCCCGCGCTCCCCTTCCACCAACCTCACCCGACGACTTAACCTGGCGGGAACTCCGCACGATTCTCGATACGGAACTCGCTACCCTGCCCGAGAAGTACCGCGTCCCACTCGTCCTCTGCTATCTCCAGGAATTGAGCTACGAAGAGGCAGCCCGACGGTCGGGCTGCTCGGTTGGCGCGCTGCGGGGTCGGTTGGAACGAGGGAAGGAACGGCTTCGTAAGCGGTTGGCGAAGTATGGCCTGCCTCTGGCCGCTCCGGCCCTGATACTCGGGCCACCAACCCCGGTATCTGCGGCGATCACGGAGGCCACCCTTGGGGCAGTTCGGACGATGGCAGCCGGTGGCAGAGTTCCGGCCGCCGTTGCTGAGTTGATTCGCTCGCAGACAAGCCTCCGGGCATCGCTCCTTGCCCCAATCACTATTGCACTCGTCGCCGTTGGGGTTGTGCTGGTCGGAGTTGGTCGTCAGACCCCAGATCAGCCAGTGGCCGACCCGCCTACGCCTCCCGTCAGCAAAGCCGCCTCCGAGCCAGTGCCGGGAGTCGACCGGTTTGGCGACCCGCTTCCGGAGGGAGCGGTGATGCGGCTTGGAACCACTCGTGGCCGGGCGATCATCGATGGGTTTGGTGTTACCTCTGACGGAACCATAGTCACGGTGAGTTCGACTGCCGATGTTCGTTTCTGGAAGCTACAAGGCGAACAACCGAGTGAATCGGTTCAGCTCCCGATACCCATGTCCAATGGATTTGTACCCCAAGCGGTCATCTCATCTGACGGTCAATTCATCGCTGCAAACCACCCAGAGAAAAAAGTCGTGATCTGGGAGAGGAAGAGCAACGAGTTCAAAGAGATCACATCGTTCGACATTAAATATTCGCGGAACATGAGGTTCTCCCCAGACGGAACCCAACTCGTGGCAATCGGAGCGGGGATACACCTCTGTGATCTCCGCACCGGAAAGATACAGAGGCTCGACCGGATCGAAGGATATTGGGAAGCAATTGCGTTCTCCGGAGATGGCACGAAGCTGGCCGCCGTGAAAGACTACGAAGCGTACCTTTGGGATCTGAAAAGCGGTCAGAAACTGGCCCAGTACAAGACTGGCCAGTTGCGCTACATGGGGGGCGCCCTCGACCACACTGGCAGTGTACTTGCGGTGAGTCCAACATGGGAGCCGTATACAGTGGTCTTCGTGGACCCGGCCACCGGCGCGCGGATCGCACGGCTCACCAGCCCCGAGAAAATCCGCGCCTTGTGGGCGGAGTTCGCACCTGACGGCAAGACCGTGCTGATTGGCGACCGAACCGGCGTCACCTGGTGGGATCCCGTGGCCGGAAAGCTGATCCGGCGGTTTGAGGGCACTGCTATCAGTTGGTCTGGCGGTTGGACCGTGCCAGCCCATTTTACCACAGATGGTAAGGTTCTTGTTGGGACCAGTGGCCGGATGCTGCTCCGCTGGGATGCGGCAACAGGCAAGCCGCTCCTGCCGAATCTCCACGATGCTGTTCACCACTCCGATGTATCTGCTGTCGGTATTACGCCTGACGGGAAATGGATTGCAACAGGCGGAAGAGACGCCCGGGTACACGTCTGGGATGTCGGAACTGGTCGATCTGTGGCTGCATTCAACGCCAGGAATATGCTGGGTCTGCGGAATGTCGAACTCAGTTCGGATGGTCGGTTCGTATTCGCCCCGAGCCTGGATGACGAGGGCATCACGAAGTGGGAAGTGGCCACCGGTCGCGCAGCGCTCCAGTTCGGTTATTCACAGGATGTCCCACCTCGCGGGAGTCTGGTCGGATACCAGCTCTCGCCTGACGGTCGAACTTTAACGGGGCTGTCAGGACCGATGAGTGCCAGCGACCCGATCCTCTTCTCCCGCTGGGACGCGGTGTCCGGGAAGTCGATGTCCGAGAAACCGTCGGATCTGCACCTGCAATTTCCTCTGAGCGTGTTCTCACCAGACGGCCGCTGGCTGGCGACTCAAGCCGCCCTGTACCCGACCGAAGTTGGTGAGGCAGGGAACACGCTGCCAAAGGACGTGTTCAGCATGTTTGATGCTGGGACGTTCTCGTTGGATGGCCGGCTGCTGGTGAAAGTTCTGCATTCTCGGACCGCGGCCTACCCCTACGATCTGTGGAGAGCCACTGTATTCGAGGTCGTTACCGGTGCGAAAGTGTCCGAGTTCCCGCTTGATACTCTCGGCAGACTGGCATTTCATCCGGACGGTCGATCAATAGCGGCGAGTGAATCGAAGTCACTGACTTTTCATGACTTGACGACGGGCAAACCGTTTGCCGTGCGGAAAGCCCCAGAGCCAAATGCTCATGACGGAGCCTACGCTGAGGCCATTCGGTACTTCCCTGACGGCACGAAACTGATCACTGGCCATGCGGATACGACCGCGTTGATTTGGGAATCCCCGGCACGACCAAAGAGTGTGAAGGAGTTGGATGAGAAGAGAAGGGCTGCGGCGTGGGACGACCTCGCCTCGCCGGAGGGCGCAAAGGGATGGGCGGCAGTGTGGGCGCTCGCGGATGACCCTGGCGCGGTTGCAATGCTACGCGGCAAGGTGAAGCCAGTCGCGGCGATCCCGGCCAAGGAGTTCGATCAACTTCTCGCTGATCTCGGGTCCGAGGTGTTTGCCACTCGGGAAGCAGCCACCGAACAGTTGGGGAAAGCCGGTGAGAATGTTGTGGGGCAACTTCTGGCTGCATTGAAAACAGAACTGACCCCGGAGCAGAAGGTGCGGGTCGAGCGGTTGCTGGCAGTGTGGACGGGTGTGGATCGGCAGCCACCGACCGGTGAGCGGTTACGCATCGTCCGTGCCGTGGCCGCGCTGGAGTTGGCGGGGACACCCGACGCCCGGAAACTGTTAGGGGAGTTGGCCACCGGTGCGACCGCCGCGACAACAACGAATGAGACCAAGCGGGCGCTGGGGCGGTATGACAATAGGTCAAAACCTCGCTAATGACTCTGCTTCGCCTATGAAACGATGATGGAGAACATAGCTGTTTTCGGGGTGTTTTATTTAGTCGTCAAAAAGGCCCCCAAAAAGCTCAAGTGGCCGCTTATGTGTCGTCCTAACCTAAACTCCTGTCATATCTTGCCCGCACTTTAATAATTTAGCTTCGTTTGGCAGAATCGACCATTTTCAAGGTCGATACACTATTATTCAAATAATATTACTAATGTAATTATTGACATGGTTGGCCGCCTCGTCGCACCAATGCCAAGGGAGAAGAAGTGACCTATTACCCGTTCGGGTCATCGAGCAATTGCTGCAAGCGGGCACCAAGCAGTGCCGGAAAGCGGGCAGGCCAGGTGGCATCGAGTAGGCCGACGCCAATCATATCGCGAAGGTGGGTGCGATCCTTGTCGCGCCAAGCGATCAACTTCATCCGTACCAATGCTTCAAGGCTGGCCACTTGAAAATCGACGGCTCGTTCCGATTCATCGATATTCGGCAAAGTGTGTTCGTCGTCCCGACGAACCTTTTCGCTGGCATAGAGGAGATGGATCCCGCCGCTCGGTTTGCCTTCTGGCCCATCGATGAACGTATCGATATCGAGGAGGTGATAATAAATGAAGCCGGCAGTTTCGAGTGCGGCTCGGACGGCGGCCAGGTCAGCGCGCCGGACCAAGAGATCGACGTCGCGCGTATTGCGGACGGCGTCCTCGTCTTTCCTGGCGACCCATTCGGCGACGGCATTGCCGCCGACGACGGCGTAGGGTACGCCGGCCGCATCGAGAGCGCGGGTTGCCCTACGCAGACGCTCTTTGACTTTTTCCGCTGCCATGAGCGCCCTTTCCCAACCGCTGATTTCGATTGCCGCATCAGCCATAACGAACGCTCCCTGCGACCGCGTGAGGATGAGTTGCATTTGGAGGGGAAATAAGAAGCGACCGAGATACCGCCTGCCGCTGGTGCAGTAATAGTAATGCAGACGCCTAGGTTTATTCCGCAAAAACCAGACTTTTCATGCAGAATCCGTGACTGCCGTAGTTATGACTTTGAGTTTACTGGCTTACGGAACAACTGATTTGAGAGGGACTCAAGCGGATATTCCGGCCCGCCAAAAGACCTGACACTGCGATTGTCCATGACCAATAGACCGCCTGGCTTGAGGCTTTTGTAGAGATGTTCGAAGAGCTTTTTAGGTTTTTTCGCGCGGACCAAGACGCAAAGACAAACAATCGCATCAAGGCTTTCAGGATAAGGAGTGCGCGAAAAATCATGTACGCGGGCATTCACTTCAGGGTACTGCTTTTGAATAGCCGCGATCACCTCCAGGCTGATATCGGCTACATGATGATTGACATAGGCTGGTAACAAGCATTGCAGCTCGCCAGGCTCAAAGGAGCAGAGCTCGATCCCGGGTATACGTCGGAGCAAACTATCAAATCTTCGAATCAATAATCGCCAGCGAGTTGCCAACCACGGAAGCTTCTCACCCTTATTTGGTGCCGGATAATAAGGGGCTAGAAGTTTCGTAGCGGCGCCAGGGCCAACCTCTAGAATCGTGAGTGTATTGATCCCCGATTCACATAAGCAATGGATAAAACGAGTAAAGGTATCGTCGTGTCTTGACGGCCAGGTGGTAGTTCTCACCTGGCGTCCGAGCAGCCCGGTCGCGCCCTTCGCCCCAGCGCCGACCGCTAATAAAACGGCCGCAGATAACCATATCGAGCCATACCCGCTTAACTCGACGGCGTCGTCCAGCGTCCGTGCTGTAAGGTTGTCGAGGAAGTCGCAGACATCGGTTTGAAGTTCGAAGAGGTCATTCGACCAGTCTTGTAGCAGACGCAAGTCCGCGGAAAGAATGCCGTCCTGAAGGCTCTCGATCAGCTCCGGCATGTGCGAGTTCCATCTGCCAGCCTGGTCGTGGGCCTGCGGCCGAAACAGCTTCGCCGATAGATCCCGCAGGTTATCGAGTACCAACCCCTCTAGAGTCTTTTCGTGAGCCGCTAGCGCCGGGTTGAATCCGGTGAGGGCCGATTGGTTCAGGCCGCCAGCAGTCCTCGACACGATTTCGCCGGTTAACCCAGCAATCGACGCGGCCGAAGTCGGTGGTATGCTGTGTAGCGGAACAAGGCCGACACTGCTAGCCGCCTGGTTTTGCGCCAGAGTCGTTGCGGACAATTGCGCACTTTCGGCCGCATCGTCCGGATCTC
The DNA here is from genome assembly GCA_035947935.1 of Gemmata sp. Taxonomy (GTDB): domain Bacteria; phylum Planctomycetota; class Planctomycetia; order Gemmatales; family Gemmataceae; genus Gemmata. The sequence continues at coordinate 7,019 of DASZJS010000288.1, forward strand.
CTCGTTCTTGAGTCAGATTGATCGGAACGGATCGGTTTGGCAACAGGTTGGCCTGCTCAGGACCGTCATCCTCGTCATCGGAATCAAATGAGGCGGCCGCCTCGCTGGCGGTAAGTGCGTTCCTTGTTGTATGAGGAAGGGTGTTGGAGCCCACGGACGATGCGGCAGCGGTGACCACACCCGACGGGTGAGGGTACAAGCCGGACGATAGCCACCCCCCGGAAACCGACGGCAAACATCGGGATTCCAGCGACTCGACACCTAGTTTGTAGCACCCTTCCAAGTCGTCCATGATCTCGCAGACCCGGATCAAATCAAATAATCAAATAGAACCGTTTTAGTGTGACTTCCGGAGTGTAGACCCTGAGGTCGAAATGAGATTAGAACGGATTGTCCCTACCCCTGCAACCCGAGTTATAGGGTTGTAGCCACTTCTGTTGCCAGCTACGAAAAAGTACTCCCCCATCTGCATTCAACAATTCGCAATTAACAATCAACAACCAACACTCACTCGTACTGGAGCGAATCCGGGATGCGTGTCTGGATCGCCCGGATCGCGGGCAGGAGGCCAGCGATGGTTGCAGTGAAGACAGCCACTCCGGCGATGCCGAGTGCCTGCTTCCACGGGAACACTACATCGAGAACGAACCCCGATTCCTCCACGAAGACCACCTTCAAGACGTACCATTCCATCGGGAGTCCAATCAGAATCCCCAGAGCAGTGCCGAAGATGCCCATCAGCATGGCCTCGGCCAGCACGCTCCGCAACACCTGCGCTGGGGTCGCTCCCACGGCCAGAAGTAACCCAAGTTCGCGCTTCCGTTGCAACACCGAGATCAAGAGCGATGTGACCACACCCAGCGCTGCCACCACTCCAATCACAATTTGCTGCAAATATGCAAGGAGATAGACGCGATTGATGAGTTCCGAAAGGAACTTCCGCAGTGAGTCCTTGTCGGTGACAAACAGCCCTTTATCGCTCGCGTATGCCTTCAGAATGGCATCGTGATCCGTGCTCCCCGCCGGATCGGACTTCAAAAACACATGACAGATATCGATCAGGTCATCCCCAAACAACTCGGCGTAGCGTTTGCGATCCATGAAGATCGTCCCACGGCTCCAGGAATAATCTCGAACAGCCCCAATCACTCGCAGGTTCACAGGCCCATGTGGACCAGGCAGCGTCACAATCTCACCAACCTTCACGTTGTGTCGACGAAGGAAGTTCTCGCTCACCAGAGCATTATCCGTATTCGGCAGCGAAAGGAATTGTTCCAGGTCGGGTAGCCCTGTGCGGACGCGATCCCTGGTCGCCTTGGTGTACTCTACTGCATCGAGCGCGATGAGGTAGATAATGGTGCCGTTATACTCCGGTCGGGAGTAGCGAATGGTCATCACTCGATCGACACCTGGTAGCGCGCGAATTTCCCGGGCCACGTTATCGGCCATCGGAGAGTTGGAACTGTTCGCAGCCGTCATATTCCCGCTGAAGATGAAGTTATCGGCCTGAACCACCTGGGTGATCCAGCTTATGACCGGTTCCTCATTGCTTCGGCCAACGCCCGCAGTCTGGAACATCAGGGCAACGCCTGCTCCGAGGGCTCCAATCACAACTCCCGTGCGACCGGGGGCCCGAGAGAGGTTATCGAAGGCCAGGCGGATTGAGATGGGGCATGTCACCCTTACGAGCGGTCGGAAAATCGCCACGAGAACGCTAACGAGCATCGGTGCCGACAGCAACATGCCGATTAGCACCAGCATCATTCCCCCGATCGCTCCCAGACGAGCAGGCAACTCCTGCCGAAACAGGATCGTTGCTCCTCCGCACGCGATGAGCCCAAGACAAGTCAGGTAGTGAATCTGCTTCCAGACGCCTTTGGCCCCGCCAGTCGTTCGACGAACGACGTGGGCAGGGTCATCGTTTGCCGCTTGCACCGCCGGAATGAGTGCAGCGAAAACGGCTGTGGATACTCCACCCACCACCGCCAACGTGGCGTTCATCCACGACAGCCGCGTCGGGCTCAAATCCGGGTTTAGGAACATCGATTCCAGCTCGGTGCGGTACTGACTGAGACTGAGTTCCGCAATCAGGATACCGAGTGGAACACCGAGGACCGATCCAATCAGGCCCAGGACCGAAGCCGCTGTTGCAAAGATGATGATAATCTGGCCCCGAGTCGCTCCAACCGAACGGAGAATCCCGATGTCCGGTCGGCGCTCGGCAACGGTGACTGCCATCGCGTTGTAGACGAGGAACAGCCCAACGATCATAGCCCCGATAGCACAGACCAAGAAACCGATTTGCAAGCCAGAAACGATCTCTTGAGTGCTTCGCCGCTGTGCGTCGGGAGTGCGGACTTCGGCTCGCTGGCCAACGACCTGAGAGGCAGCTATCTGGACAGCGTTCTTGTCTGCCCCCGGTTCCAGGAACAGATCGATCCGATTGACCTTCGCTGGCGAATGGATTTCGGCCATCGCTTCGGCCAGTCCACCCGCAACGACCCCAAGAGGTGGGACAGGGTGGAATATCTGGATCGCCTGTCCAACGCTCATTCCAATGAAATTGTTCCCGAGTGGAGCGAGCGGTGAATCCGACTCAAATTCCACCACACCGATGGGCAGGCATTCCACATCGCGCGTGGCATATTTGACGATAAACGGTTTGTCCGCGCCGGCCCGTTTCCAGTCGTCATAGATCGGTCGGCTCACCATCACCAGCCGGGCGGGGATTCTGTCCCACAATTCGCCAGCCTTTGCGAACTCACCATTCTTCATGGCAGACAAAACGGGCAACAGTTGCAGCTTGGGAGCATCGGCGATGGGAGTGAACTTGGCCTTGAGTGGATTGTCATCCGAAAGCAGTTGCGTACTTACCTCGGCACCGATCAGCACGGCCCTACGACCATTGAGTCCTGGTAGACTGACCCGATCGTAGATGAGTGGCTGCACGGATCGAACGCCGGGGAGTTTCGCTGCGCGGAGTTCATCTGCCAGGGATCGCTGCACGCCGGGCTCGCCGTTAGTGACGTACAGTTCCGCACTTCCGCCGGGCGTGGTGGTATCCTGGGCCGCAGCCTCAATGCACTGGTTGAGTATGCGCGCCGAGATCAGCGTTGCCACACCCAGTGCAATACTGGCAACGATCAACAGCGCCCGATCCCATCGTTGGAGCAGGTAGCGGAGGCTCAACACGCGATACACCGACGGAATCATTCCGATCTCCATTCGTCCTTCTTTGTTCGTTCTTCTTTGTTCGTCCTTAGTCCCTCGTCCTTCGGGAAAACCAACTGACGTTCGACTCCGTTGTTTTCTCGACAGATGCAGAGCAATATTGAAGGACCAATGAGAGAAGACAACGGAGTATATCGCTTCAATGTCTTCCCGAAGGACGAAGAACGAATCACGGTGATCGCCGCACGGCTTCATCCGATTCCACCAAGCCATCGCGGATTTTGACCAACCGGGTGCCGTAAGCTGCCGCGGCTGGGTCGTGCGTCACCATGATGACGGCTCGTTTGCCGGGTTCTGGGAGTTTTGAGAGTAAAGTGAGGATTTCCCGACTTGTGGCGGTGTCGAGGTTCCCGGTGGGCTCATCGCACAGCACCGCCTCGGGGTCGGCCACGAGTGCCCGGGCAACTGCCACCCGTTGCATCTCACCGCCGGACATTTCGTCCGGGAAGTGGTCTGCTCGGTGACCCATGTTCACCCATTCCAGGCACTCGGCAGCGCGAGCAAGGGCAGTTCGGCGGCCAGTGTTACCGAGCAACAGCGGGAGCGCGACATTCTCGGCGGCGGTGAGAGTTGGGAGCAAGTTGAATGCCTGAAACACGAACCCGATCCGATCGCGGCGAAGCAGCGACCGCTGCCTGTCGGACATGGTTTGCAAGTCTTGCCCCTGGAAGACCGCGCGCCCACCGCTTGGGGTATCGAGCGCGCCCATCAGGTGCATGAGGGTGGACTTGCCAGACCCCGATGGCCCCATGATGGTGACGTATTCTCCGGTGTTGACCCGGAGCGTGACTCCCCGCACGGCGTTCACAGTGCGGCGACCCTGCTGATAGGTTTTTGAGGCGTCAAGAAGCTCAATCATCATTACCCCGCGCTAGTTCTTCAGCCTGAAGGGCTGGGAGAACATAGCCCAGGGCAACGCCCTGGGTTTCATAAATGTTTGATCATCCGGCCTGAAGGGCTGGGACAATTTAAGTTCAACGATTCGTTGTTCCAGCCCTTCAGGCGGAAGAAGCAAAACACCCTCGAACCATCTCTACATCGCTATTCTTGTAAAAAGTATTGCTTACCATGCTTGGCGAATACGATGCTACACGACTTCCCGACCATCCACATACTCGACTGGGCGCTCTTCAGTGACCAAAATCTCCAATATCCTGCTGTCTCGCGAAGCTCGGGTCATTGATGGAGCTTCCGATACTTGATCCGGGTTGGCAGTTCTGCCGCAGCGCCGAGTCTGGCTTTCTTTTGCTCCTCATATACCCGGAAGTTACCTTCGCACCAGACCACCTTGCTATCCCCTTCAAAGGCCAGGATGTGCGTGGCGATCCGGTCCAGGAACCAGCGATCGTGTGAAATCACCACCGCACATCCCGCAAAGTTGATGAGTGCATCTTCCAGGGCACGGAGGGTATCCACATCCAGGTCGTTGGTCGGTTCATCGAGCAGCAGGAGATTTCCACCCGAACGCAGCAACTTCGCCAGGTGGATGCGGTTACGTTCGCCGCCGGAACAGTCGCCCACTCTCTTTTGCTGATCCGGACCCTTGAAGTTGAACCGCGCGCAATACCCCCGGCTTGCCACCTTTTGCTTGCCAAGCATGATGTAATCGGTGCCGCCAGTGACCTCTTCAAAGATCGAGTTCTCCGCCACGAGAGCGTCCCGGTTCTGATCGACGTGAGCGACTTTGACTGTCGGCCCGACAGTCAAAGTCCCGCCGTCCGGCTTTTCCGTCCCGACGATCATCTTGAAGAGTGTGGTCTTGCCGGCCCCGTTGGGACCAATCACCCCTACAATTCCGCCCTTGGGCAGGTTGAACGTCAGGTCATCGAACAGGAGGATGTCGCCAAACCCTTTTTCCACTCCCTCGGCCCGAACCACAAGGTCGCCAAGGGGCGGCCCAGCCGGGATCTGGATGGTCAGTTCGCGTTCTTCTTCATCGATCACCTGTTCCTGCAACTTGTCGATTGCAGCGAGGCGGGCCTTGCTCTTGGCCATCCGCGCACGGGGTGAACTCTTGGCCCATTCGAGTTCGCGTTCGAGTGACTTCTGACGGGCCGATTCCTGTTTCTCCTGAACCGCCAGTCGCTTCTTCTTTTGTTCCATCCAACCTGTGTAGTTGCCCTCGTAGGGATATCCGCGGCCATTGTCGAGTTCGAGGATCCACTTCGCCACGTTGTCGAGGAAGTAGCGATCGTGCGTGACTGAAACGACCGCCCCCGGATAATTCCCCAGGTGGTGTTCGAGCCATTCCACGGATTCGGCATCGAGGTGGTTTGTCGGCTCATCCAGGAGCAACAGATCGTGACGTTGAAGCAGCGTTTTGCATAGAGCAACTCGGCGGCGTTCGCCCCCGGAGAGCCGTTCGACAGGAGCATCCGCAGGAGGGAGACGCATGGCATCCATCGCCATTTCAAGCTGGCGATCGAGATTGTAGGCATCGGCGGCATCAATCCGGGTCTGGACTCGCTCCATCTCATTCGAGAGTTTTTCAAACTCGTCGGGGTCGGCTGTTCCCATCTCCTCGCCAATTTCTTCCTGTCGTTTGAGGAGGGCGCGGATTTCAGCAACGGCCTCCTCAATGTTCTCCAGAACAGTTTTCCCGGGGGTAAGGTGTGGCTCTTGCGGAACGTAACCGATGCTGGCACCCTTTTCGGGCCATGCCTCACCCATGAAGTCCTTATCGACCCCTGCCATGATCTTGAGCAGAGTGGATTTTCCGGCACCGTTACTGCCGATCACCCCGATCTTCGCCCCCGGATAGAAGTTCAGATTGATGTTCTTGAGAACTTCTTTCTTCCCGTAGTGCCTGGTCAGGCTGCTGATGTTGAAAATGTAGCGATCGCCCATGAGTTCCTCGTGGTGTGTTCCGAACCGGCCGTGTGAGGGATTCTACGCAGATTTGCGAAATGCGGAACGCGAGTTGTGCAGAAGGATTCAAACTGCCTGTCAGTGCGTTGGTGGTGATCGGACGGGACTTGCAAGCACAAGACGACTTCTCCGAATTTCACAAAGTGACTGTCACTTCGCTCGTTTCAGACCAGCACAACCTGATCGCAACTGGCGACTTCCACTACGATGGGGTGGTTCAAGGGGCCGCTCATTGCGTACGCGGCCCTTTGAACCACCCGGTTACTGAGTGCGCGGCTCCTTGCTTAACAACTTACTGCCCCGTGTAAGGGGTCGCGGAGTTTGTCGGGAAGCCTAGGTTATACTGCAGGCGGAGCGGGTTCGCATCACTCGGCCAGGATGGGTCACTGGGCACTGTCACCGGGGCCACAGTTTCCACGTGCCCATCAAGGAAAGCCATATTCGCCAAAGTGACGGTATGGCGGAAGTGAGTAAACGCCTGGGTAAACCCGCCATACTGGGCAGGTTGACACGGCGGCGGGACGATGGCATCGCTCTCCTGCATGACCGTCGGCGATCCATAGCTCGTGAGCAGGGCGGAGTCGCTGAACAAGTAGGTCTGACTGGTGGGGAAGTTCACCATCTTCATGTTCCCCACGGCCTTGTTGTACCCGTAGCCGCCCGTCACCGTGGCCCCGTTTGAAGTGGTGTACTGCAAGAACCCAACCGGGGGGACCAGGCTCGGACACATCGTGACCTGGGCGTTGTTTTCGTAAAACGGCGTCAACAGCCCTTGAGTCGGATCAACCAAGGATTGGCCGGAGACGTAAGTGGTCAGCCCGAACCAGTACTGCGTGGGGTAAGTCGGAGGGCCGCCGTAGGGGCCGATCTCCGGGGTGATGACCTGGAACACGTTCTCGTAGCTGTGGACT
>DASZJS010000289.1:0-4027 GCA_035947935.1 Gemmata sp.
CAATTTCGTGCGCCATCACGCCTGCCAGTTCCGCCTCTTCGTCGGCCGCGAGGATCAGCCCCGAGTTCACGTAAAAGAAGCCGCCAGGCAATGCGAACGCATTGATTGAATCGTCATCGACCACCTTGATCGTAAATGGGATGCGCGCGTCGGAGTTGCGGACTAGATTCTGCCCGATGCGGTTGACGTACTCGTTGACCACTGGGTCCCGCACCAGCTTCGCGTTCTGCTCAACCTGCTGGGCCAATTCCTTGCCCATGCGGACTTCCGTCTCCAGCGAATACCAGTTCCCAAGCTTGCCGCCCTTACCAACACCGCGGTTGCCGATGGCATCCACATCGTACTTGCCGCCGGGCTTGACATTGGGCAGTCTTGATTCCGCAGTCGATGATTGACCATCTCGTGAAACCGGGGCTGGCTGAGAGGCGTCAGTCTCCGTGGGTGAGTTGTTCATATTCGGAGGTGTCGTCGACACCTTGTTACCCTGGCTCAATGCGAACGGGCTCAAGGACAACAGCAGGGCGGCCACCAGCGCACTGCCACGGACCTCCATTGGAAAACTCCCTAACTAAGACATCCGGGCGCGCTAGAAATATAACGAAGCTACCGGGCCTTCTCAGCTGTCGCAAAGCCTTCCTCGGAAGCCTGCCGGGATGCTCACTAAGGACAACCGACTCTCTGATCGTTTATTCCTTCTCGACAATGCGATTTTTGCATCCTCAAGACCACGAAGTGCCTGTTTTGTGTCAAGTGCGCGCCCCTCATTTGTCGCCGGGTCGCCTTTGAATGCCTGTTAGTTCAACGACTCTTGAGAAAAAGCTAGCGGCGGGCTTCCGTCCGTACCTTGCCTGCAACATGGTTTGAATGTCCGCCGGGATGCCCGGCATGAAGCCCACACGTGATGGCAGGAATTGTAGGGAATAAATCGGCAGCCCTAGGGTTATCGAACAGTGGTGGATCGAAGCGCCAAATGAGTAGTTGACAAAAACAACCGGGAACGAAGAACGCACCATGAACTGCGAGATCTGCAAAGTAATCCAAAAGCTCAGCCTCCCCAAGTCAACCCACGAACTGTGGCTTTGCACCAACAAAGAAATGCCGCGTCGTCGAAGGCGCGTAGCCATGGTCGACCCGAGGACCCGTCGGCTTAAAAAATTATTCGCATGAGACCAATGCTGGTCGTCGTGGTGTTGATCGGATCTTCATGCCGTTGCATGCTCAGCAGCAATGGTGTTTTTTTAGGATCTCCCCAAAAGTAGGCCACTATTTTTTACTTCGAATCGGAGAAACGGAGAAACGGACATCTTTCGCCCCCCCGTTCCGCAAGTGTTTAAGCCGCTGGCTCCTTTAGCGCTTTCCTCTGCGACGACACAGTACTTTCTCTATTCTCCGCCCGGCAACCAAGATGAGTAATCTATTGTCGCTTGCATGTTCCAGCCGTTCAGCCGCGGGCGGAAACACGATGGGGAAACAGCCGGCGACGTCCCCGATGGAGTGACATTGAGGAACTGGAGCACGATGGAAACGGCCCTAATTCTTTACGCAATCTGCGCATCTGCAGTGCTCGTCTCCATCACATTACTGCGAGAGCCACCTGCCCCAAGGAGTGCGCGAGCACCCAAAGGCCGGATCAAATATGTGGTGATTCCCAGCTTTTCGTTCCATGAATGGGCACATTGTCATCCGAATCTCGTGATCTTTGACCTGGTTGCCGATCATGAAAGAAAAGCATGGCACGAAAGCATTCCCGATCCGCTCCAGGTCTCTCTTGGTGACTTAGCTGACTTGCTCAAGTGGCTTCCGCCCGAAAGTACTGTGGTCGTTTCTGGTGGTGACGCCATGGAGCGCCTCGATGCGAATAGCGAAAGCACACTGTTTCGGCTCGGCATCGATGTCATTTTCCTTTTGGGCAGAAGCCTTACGTTCCGTTAACTGTTCTCGCGTGCGGCCGAAATGCTGAAGTACTAGTTAGCGGGAATCGCAGACAAGAAAAACCAAGACCGAACCAGGGCTCGCCATGATACGCGATGCAATGAGTTCTTAGAGGTTGCTACGAAGCTGTTGATTAGTCTCCTGGCACTCTCGGCCCAACTGCTTGCTCAGAGCGGATTCCACCAGGAACAATACTTAACGTTGCGTTGAACTCTTCCTTGAAATTCACGGAAAAAGCAAAGCTTGGCAAATAGTCACGGCACGACTCACGCAGGATGTTCCGTTGTTCGCAGGTGCAAAGATTCGTACTGGTGCCAAAGGGGTCGATATGCGCTCGATGTCACCCACCAAGCGCTACGGGCGATGCCAAAATCGCGTTCCAATTCGACATGCTTGAAACTTCAAAAGCGGCAAATCCCCAAACCTGAGGGCATTATGTGGCGGCAGACAAGATTGATCCTGCGTAACGCCACAGGGTCTACCGAAAGCGCCAACTCCTGGATCGTCGCCCACCCGGAAGGAATTCTCGGACCCAATATGCAAACAGTTCTTGGTTCAGCGCCGGTTGCAGAAAAGAAATCAAGCCAGTTTCCGGTTGCTAAGGTAGACTCGCCGACTGTTCTCGCGAAGCATGCGGAAGATTCGAGCTGCATTGCCGATAGTGGCGGGAGAATCGATCGCCAGTGCCATCGCCGCACCGCACAGCGCACCCAGAATGGCAAAACCAACGTCCTGAAACGTGTACGAGAATGTAACCGGGGCAATGGTGAGGATGTGGAGAGAACGCGCAGCCAAAGCATGGTTCGTGGCCGTACCAGACCGGAGAAAGCTCGGAACCGCGATCCCCGCGATAAACAAACCGATCGTTTCGCCGATCAGCAGTTGTAGGAGGGAAAGAGCCCTTTGCAACTTCATGCGGTTACCCCTCATTTGCTGTCTGCGCTGTTGGATTGAGTTGTTTTCGTTGTGAACTGCCGAACATGACTGCTCCTTTGGGAGGACACTCCTGTCTTAACCTGAAGTCGTGTTTGCCGTTTGGACGAAGCACCTGAAAAACGGCCCGCTCGAAGCGGCGCTCTGTTCCCGGCGTTGAACTCACGGTTGAAAGTTTCTATTTCTCATCTGGATACATCATCTCTCGGCTAGTTTCTCCTCGAAGGCACTGCGATCATCGGAGATTTGCCGATTTGCCAAGGGGCGTTCGTGTCTGGGGAAGAAGGTCGCACCCGGCGAACGGATGATTCCTTTGAGTTTTCATGTCAACAAGCCTGCTCGATCCGATTTTGCTGACCATCCGCTCCCTCAGAGTGCTCTCACTGTGGATAACAGAGGTGGCTGGTCCTTTATTCCTCCTCGACAATGCAATGTTTGAGCGCCACAAGAATTAATTGCAGATCAAGGAAATTTGGCTGGGGACGCTAGTGCTTAAGGGGTTTCCTATGAAGGAACGGACAGGATGGTCGTACTCGACTCGGGTGGTGGCTGCCGGGATCGCAAAGCTCAGCGTCGGCGATCCGCAGGATCTGAATTTCAAGTTGGCAATTGCTGGAGCATCAGATCGTCGGCGCCTTCTCGGCTGCGCTTGCGAGTGTCAGGGAGCAAATCGCACGGTTCGAGTTCCATTGGTTCTGCCGATTAAAATTACCAACCGACACGCTCTTGACGTATCGAGCCATTCGGAAGTCTCGGCAAGCAGCGTTGACCGACCACCTTGTCAATGTTAAAAGGTCATTCGTTTATTCGTGAACTCGGTCTTGAGGTTCTGAGGAACGCCTTCAAGTTCTGCCGCAAGCTGGGACTTGACGCCGCGGCTTGCCTTCTCGAAGTCAGCCCTCATCTGCGCCACGTGGTGCAACACCGTGTGCAGCCGTTTTGGGCCCAACACCACGAGTCCGAGGATAATCATGAAAAGTACTTCCGTCCCAAAACTCATGATTCAGCCTTTTACCTGATCGCTGACAATGATCGCCTCTTTGGTTGCCGGCTTGTCTTCCTCTTTCATGGCTGACTTGAAGCCGCGAATCCCTTCGCCGATTCCTTTGCCGAGCTCGGGAAGCTTCTTCGGTCCGAATACAAGCAAAGCAATTCCGAAAAT